>NZ_CAWNQH010000076.1:0-47863 GCF_963876495.1 Xenorhabdus sp. KJ12.1 | reverse complement strand
AAGAGCATGTAGACCCCTTCAAGGGGTAGGCCAAAGCAGCAAAGACACTTAGCTTGAACGAAGAGAAAGCCGCGTCATTTAGGCGCAGTCGGTAACAAGCCCTTATAGGGCAAGAGCAAACCACCCGTTATACGGGTGGTTATGATTTTTATGAAGAATTTAAACATAATATTTTTATAATACGTAATTAATAATCGTTATTGACCCTAATTATTTGTTATATATATATACAGCAAGTGTTATAGTAGTTATATGTCTACATAAATATATTCTATATGGTTATAAGAGAATAACTATTAGCAATATAGAGCTGATATAAATTACAAAAAACATTCGTATATAAATTACAATTTAGGGACAGTGCTGATATGAAACTACAGCAATTACGTTATATCGTTGAAGTGGTTAATCACAACCTGAATGTCTCTTCTACGGCGGAAGGATTGTATACCTCTCAACCAGGGATCAGCAAACAGGTAAGAATGCTTGAAGATGAGCTGGGTATTCAAATATTTGCGCGCAGTGGAAAACATCTGACACACGTTACACCGGCTGGTGAGGAAATCGTCCGTATTTCACGTGAAGTCCTGTCAAAAATTGATTCGATTCGCTCA
Organism: Xenorhabdus sp. KJ12.1; assembly: GCF_963876495.1. Lineage (NCBI taxonomy): Bacteria > Pseudomonadati > Pseudomonadota > Gammaproteobacteria > Enterobacterales > Morganellaceae > Xenorhabdus > Xenorhabdus sp. KJ12.1. The sequence goes on along the minus strand of NZ_CAWNQH010000076.1, from coordinate 47,249 downwards.
GTTGCCAGTGAACACACTTACCCTGATCGTGGGTCTTTATATATTGCGACTACACACACACAGGCAAGATATGCATTACCGCCTGTTATTAAAGGTTTTATTGAACGTTATCCTAATGTTTCCCTTCATATGCATCAGGGCTCACCAACTCAAATTGCAGAAGAGGTCTGTAAAGGGAACAGTGATTTTGCAATTGCCACCGAAGCGCTTCATCTTTATAGTGATCTCATCATGCTGCCTTGCTATCACTGGAATCGTTCGATTGTTGTCACCAAAGATCACCCATTGGCGACAAGGCAGAATGTTACCATTGAAGAGCTGGCAGAATACCCGATTGTGACCTACACCTTTGGTTTTACAGGGCGTTCTGAGCTGGATGTTGCTTTCGACCGTGCAGGGCTTAAACCTAAAATTGTATTCACCGCGACAGATGCTGATGTGATTAAGACATATGTCCGTCTGGGATTGGGAATAGGGGTTATTGCCAGTATGGCGGTAGAACCGGTTCAGGACAGTGATCTGGTTCGAATCGACATGCGTGATAAGTTCAGTTACAGCACAACTAAGATTGGTTTCCGTCGTAGCAGCTTCTTGCGTAGTTATATGTACGATTTCATCTGGCGTTTTGCTCCACATTTAACCCGTAATGTTGTGGATCAAGCGGTTGCCTTGCGATCTAATGAAGAGATTGAAGAAATGTTCAAGGATATTGAATTACCGATTATATAAAATGGTATATACACTTCGTCTTTCAAGTTGCCTCTTTGTTGGCTGCGCCCGTTCACCCCAGTCACATAGTTATCTATGCTCCTGGGGATTATCTCCCTTGCCGCCGCGACGCATCTTGAAATCCATTGTGTATAAGCGCAGTACGGGTCAGAGAAAAGCAGAGGAAAATAGCCAAGGCTATTTTCCTCTGCTTTTCTGTATCTCATGAATAAAAGCAAGCAATAAATAAACAATCTTTATAGAGTTAAAAGACTGTTTAATTATTCTCCGGTTCCGACGTTACGTATTTTCATATAATTAGCGAGTTCTTTATTGTCGGGCATTTTACTTTCCTTCAAAGCGGAAAAAACACCTCTTTGATCACCCTGATTTTTATGCTGCCCTAGTTTTTCTTTTGCATCTATTTTTGTGATGATGATTTTAAATCCGACAATTGCCTGACGTTGTTTATTGAGATATTCCTCTGGCATTAATTCCGTATTGTTCATTAACCCCGGCTCATACTTATTAACTAAATCTTCTAAAGCTGATTGAGTTTCATCGCCATTTAAAAATTTTGTGACACCGTAACAGTGAACAGCAGTATAATTCCAGGTGGGTACGGCGTGTTCAGATTCATACCATGTAGGTGAGATATAGGCATGAGGGCCGGTAAAAACGGCCAGAACAGGCTGATTTTCTAATTCTTTCCAGTGCGGGTTGGCCTTAGATATATGGCCGTATAGCGTACCATATTCTCCTTCATCGGGATTCAATACTAAGGGAAGATGTGTTCCGGCCAAAGAGGGAGAAACCAGCAATCCAAAGCTATAAGTAGAAATAAACTTAGTAATATCTTCTCTGTCCTGCATTTGCATTTTGTGAGGCGTATACATGTCTATCACTCCGATAACAATAAATTTAACTGGTTTCAGAATAACGCTGACATATTAATATAACAATCATATATGAATATATTATTCAAACCAAAATTTATAACTTTCTATTTTTAAAATTCACCGCTAAAAAAGTTATCTGATTTTTCTATTGATGCTCGTTTGTTTTTAAGAAGAAAATTTTCAAAAGCCGATTTTATTTCTGGGTCTTCCAATGCCTGATAATCAAATAGTGACACGCAGGAAGAGTAATTAAATTCAACATTGATAGTTTCATTGGAAGCGCAATTTGATGTAACTTCTGAATTTGTTCTGTCAAAATCCAGCTTAAAAAGCTTTATTTTGGGAATATATATGACTTGATTATCGTTACCGACCGCCTCAATGATGCTTGCCAGTGTGATTGTTGAATAATGGTCATCATTTTTTTTCAGCCCGAGCCTGATAGCATCCCCCTGTTTTTGCAGAAACTGTGAAAAACTCTTCATACCCGGAGAGTTAGTATTCACAACGATATCCATGATCAGCTGTAATAAATTGGTTGCGATAGAAAATCCTTTCATAACATGTTGATATGTTTGCTTTTCAATATTTCTGACGCTCATTAATGGCAGCTTTCCCATAATATCACCCCAGAACTGGACATCTGTTCTGTACTGTCGTCCACGGGTATCGGAGTATCTGATAATGTAATCAGTCGCAATAGAAGAAAGGGCTATCTGAGTTTTTTTTATATCGTCCATCTTCTTCATAACATGCGATTTATCATTGAGTTGTGAGGCAATGACAAATTGAACTAAGCCATCAGCATCGCTGAATCGATGGTCAGAGAGAGTGAAATGATCTTCAATATTATGACAGAAAAATTGTTCAGCCTGTTTTATCTGATTCAGATAATTTTCACGCTTAATAATAATTTCGTTATCCATAATTCGCCTTCCAATAGTTAATAAACAATAATATGGTTGATGATGATATTCGGGGCGCTGAATATCAGTTCCGGCCATCAATAGAACATATCTATTTTGTGGGTGTCATCACTAAAGTTTGTCAATAAGTGAGGAATTACAGCGGGTTGGCAAAATATGTGAAAGCTGAATAACAATTATCTACTAGTATGTTATGTTTAATCATATATATCCGTCGTTTTTCAAATTGAAATTCATAGGGTGTAGCTGGTCATAAATATAAAAATGGAGGAGTTATGTCGTCTAAATTGAAAACGGACTGTGCTTCAACACTTTCCATTAGCAGTGAAACTTCTGGCAGTAAGACCTACCATTATTACAGTTTACCTCTGTTATCTGAGCAACTGGGTGAAATATCCCGCCTCCCTAAGTCCCTGAAAGTTCTGCTTGAAAACCTCCTGCGTAATATTGATGGTGATTCTGTTGTTGAAGATGACCTGAAAGCGCTGGTGGCATGGCAACAAAGCGGTCATGCTGAGAGGGAAATTGCCTATCGTCCTGCCCGTGTATTAATGCAGGATTTTACCGGTGTACCCGCTGTCGTGGATCTTGCGGCAATGAGAGAGGCTGTTTTAAGGCTTGGTGGCAATGTAGATCAGGTGAATCCTTTATCACCGGTTGATCTGGTGATTGACCACTCTGTCATGGTGGATAAATTCGGCACTGAGCAGGCGTTTGAAGAGAACGTTCAGATTGAGATGGAGCGTAACTATGAACGCTATTTATTTTTACGCTGGGGGCAAAAAGCCTTCAATCGATTCCGGGTTGTTCCTCCCGGAACAGGTATTTGCCATCAGGTTAACCTTGAATATTTAGGCAAGGCGGTTTGGTATGAAAACCGTGACGGAAGGGATTTTGCCTACCCGGATACATTGGTTGGTACCGATTCTCATACCACAATGATTAACGGTCTCGGTGTGCTTGGTTGGGGCGTTGGCGGAATTGAGGCCGAAGCCGCTATGCTAGGGCAGCCAATTTCCATGCTGATCCCGGATGTGGTTGGTTTCAAACTGACAGGAAAATTACGCGAAGGGATCACCGCAACTGATCTGGTACTGACAGTTACACAGATGTTGCGTAAACATGGTGTGGTCGGCAAATTTGTTGAATTTTACGGCGATGGTTTGGCTGATTTGCCACTGGCAGATCGGGCGACAATTGCCAATATGTCGCCGGAATATGGCGCAACTTGTGGTTTCTTCCCTGTTGATGATATTACCCTGAGTTATATGCGGTTAACCGGACGCAGCGAAGATGAAATTACGCTGGTTGAGGCTTATAGCAAACAGCAGGGATTATGGCGTCATGCCGGAGATGAACCAATTTTTACCAGCAGTCTTGAGCTGGATATGTCTACGGTAGAAGCCAGTCTGGCAGGGCCAAAACGTCCTCAGGATAGAGTCGCGCTGGGTGGGGTTCCACATGCCTTTCAGTCCTCGATGGAGCTGGATATTAATAGAAAGCAGGGGCTGCAATCATCTATCCCTGTGACAGTAGATAATCAGACGTTTTCTTTGCAGGAAGGGGCGGTAGTGATTGCAGCTATTACCTCTTGTACTAATACTTCCAACCCCAGCGTATTGATGACCGCCGGCTTACTTGCTAAAAAAGCGGTTGAGAAGGGGTTACAACGGCAACCGTGGGTTAAAACGTCACTGGCACCGGGTTCTAAAGTGGTAACAGAATATCTGAACCTGGCCGGATTCATGCCTTATCTTGAAAAGTTAGGTTTTAATTTAGTGGGATACGGCTGCACCACCTGCATTGGTAACTCAGGGCCGTTACAGGATGAGATTGAGGCTGCGATTAAACAGTCTGACTTGACAGTCGGAGCCGTACTTTCCGGCAACCGAAACTTTGAAGGGCGTATTCATCCATTGGTCAAAACTAACTGGCTGGCTTCTCCGCCACTGGTCGTGGCCTATGCTCTTTCCGGTAGTATGAAGCGCGATCTGACCAGTGAACCAATTGGGCAGGATCAGCAGGGGCGTGATGTCTATCTGAAAGATATCTGGCCGAGCAGTAAGGAAGTTGCTGAAGCGGTGGAGAAAGTCAGAACCGAGATGTTCCACAAGGAATATAGTGCGGTGTTTGACGGCGATGAAAACTGGCAGGCACTGGAAGTCGAAAGTTCAGCCACTTATTCCTGGCAGCCGGATTCAACCTATATACGTCTTCCGCCTTTCTTTAGCCACATGACACAAGAACCTGAGCCGGTAACGGATATCCATCAGGCTAATATTCTTGCTATTTTGGGTGATTCAGTAACAACAGACCATATTTCTCCCGCCGGGAATATCAAGGCAGACAGTCCGGCAGGGCGATATTTACAGGAACATGGTGTTGCTCCGAAAGATTTTAACTCGTATGGTTCAAGGCGCGGAAATCACGAAGTTATGATGCGTGGAACATTTGCTAATATTCGTATTCGTAATGAAATGGTGCCCGGTATTGAAGGGGGATATACGCGCCACATCCCGTCACAAAGCCAGCTGGCTATTTATGATGCGGCTATGCGTTATCAGGAAGAGAAAAAATCGCTGGCCATTATTGCTGGTAAAGAATATGGCTCCGGTTCCAGCCGTGACTGGGCGGCGAAAGGAACCAGCTTATTGGGTGTAAGAGTGGTTATTGCGGAATCTTTTGAGCGAATTCACCGTTCCAATCTGATTGGTATGGGGGTATTACCGCTGGAGTTTCCACAAGGAATCACTCGTAAAACTCTTAACCTGACAGGGGATGAATTCATTGATATCGGCGGATTGAGTGATATCAAGCCTGGTCAGATTATTGTTGTGAAAATTACTTACCCTAATGGGGAGGTAACTCAAGTTAATGCCCATTGTCGAATTGATACCAATACAGAGCTCGCCTATTTCTATAATGGCGGCATACTGCATTATGTTATCCGCAATATGTTGAAGTAAAAATAAGCATTACTGAAATGAAAAACTGCGCCCACACCGACGCAGTTTTTATTTTCTTTTCTGTAGAAAGAAATTAGCTGGATTTGGACAGCAGATGCCCCATCAGGCGCGCTTTTGTATCAAGGTAGTAAGCGTTATTAGGGTTACGCCCTACAATAAGCGGCACACGCTCGACAATGTTAATGCCGGCTCCGACCATAATCTCCATTTTTTGCGGATTATTCGTCAGAAGACGGATAGCATGTACACCCAGTAATTTATACATGTCTGAACACAGAGTGAAATCTCGCTCATCGGCAGCGAAACCTAACTGATGGTTCGCTTCGACAGTATCAACACCTTTATCCTGCAATGCATAGGCCCGAATTTTATTCAGCAGACCAATATTGCGGCCTTCCTGGCGGTGATACAGCAGAACACCCCGACCTTCCTTGCTGATTTGTGACAGAGCAGCTTCGAGCTGAAAACCACAGTCGCACCTTAAGCTAAATAAAGCATCTCCGGTCAGGCACTCTGAATGGATACGGGATAAAACCGGCTCATCACCAGAAATGTCACCATACACAAGGGCAACATGATCGCGGCCTGTTTCTATCTCTTCAAATCCAATCATCAGAAATTCGCCCCAGGGAGTAGGCAGTTTGGCTTCAGCTACTCGTGTTAGCTGTATGTTTGTATTCATATGTTGATTTAGCTCGTTACAATGACAATATTGTGATACTCAGAACAATACCAGTTTGGAAATCAGCTAAAACTACGCAAAAATTTTCTCTGATTACAGCGCATGTACGCATCGCGAGTATAACAGAAATTATGCTTATGTCCGTAGATAAAGATATGCCGGATTTTCGGATAAAGCACAGGAGAGACTATTGCAGTTTGCAGTAATATTAACATGCTAAACTGTAAATATATTTTTGTAGACATATCCGGTGCCTTTATGCCGGTGAAAATTCATATATAGTGATACATCTAGTTATTTGTTTTATTTGGATATGCTTGTTCAACGGAAAACAGTGACGGAATTACAAGCAGCAAAGTAGAATATTGTCACAAAAAGGGTGAAATATTGGTTTAGTGCAATAAAATACTTCCTTTGCGTAGATGAGAAATGCTAATTTAGCAAGCCACTATGTCTGTTATTTGGCATATCAATCAGCAACAATCGATAACAGGAAACAATGTGAAATATTTTCTGATCTTATTACTGGCACTGGTTGTTTTTGTTATCTCAGTGACACTGGGAGCAAATAATAATCAAGTGGTAACCTTCAATTATTTGATTGCCAAAGGTGATTATTCGATATCCACTTTGCTGTCGTTTTTATTTGCTATCGGCTTTGCTCTTGGATGGGGAATTTGTGGCGGGTTTTATCTGCGCACCAACATGTCGTTAAGACGCGCAAAACGTAAAATTAAGCGCTTGGAGACCCAGTTGGAGCAGCCAGTTGAATTATCGACAAAAACTGCCTCCCAAGCCTCAGTGGTTCTGGACAAGGAATAATACTCCATGTTAGAGCTGTTGTTTCTGTTGCTTCCTATTGCTGCCGCGTATGGCTGGTATATGGGACGCAGAAGTGCTCAACAAGATAAGCAACAATCGGCAGACCGTCTGTCACGTGAATATGTTGATGGGGTTAATTTTTTACTTTCTAACCAACAGGACAAAGCAGTCGATCTGTTTCTTGATATGTTAAAAGAGGACAGTTCCGCGTTTGAAGCACATTTAACGCTGGGAAACCTGTTCCGCTCCCGTGGTGAAGTTGAAAGAGCCATCCGTATTCACCAGTCCCTCATGGAAAGTGCCTCCCTGACATTTGAACAACGTTTACTGGCTACTCAGCAGCTCGGTAGAGATTACATGGCTGCCGGGCTATATGATCGGGCAGAAAATATGTTTGTTCAGTTAATTGATGAAAAAGATTTTCGGGAGAGCGCGCTTAATTCTTTGCTGACTATCTATCAATCAACCAGTGACTGGAGCAAAGCCATCGAGGTGGCAGAAAAACTGGTCAGGCTGGGTAAACAGCAATTCCGCGAAGAAATCGCCCATTTTTATTGTGAGTTAGCTCTACAGGGAATGAGGGAAGACGGTTTCAGTGATGCTATCGGGTATTTGAATAAGGCTGCTCAGGCGAATAAAAATTGTGCCCGTGTATCGATTATGTTTGGCCGTATTTATATGGCGCAGAAAGAATATACCAAAGCAACTGAGGTGCTGAAACGAGTTCTCGAGCAGGATAAACAACTGGTTAGCGAAGTTTTGCCGATGTTGCAGGAGTGCTATAGGGATCTTGTTCAGCCGGAAGGGTGGGAGGCTTTCATCCTGCGTTGCGTGGAAGAAAATTGCGGAGCAATTGCAGAGATCCATCTGGCCGACATTATTGAGCAAAAAAAGGGCCGTGATACAGCCCAGATTTATATTAATCGGCAGTTGGAACGTCATCCGACGATGCGCCTTTTTTATCGCCTGATGGATTACCATCTGGCTGATGCAGAAGAAGGGCGGGCCAAAGAAAGTTTGCTTCTTCTGCGTAATATGGTGGGTGAACAGATCCGAACCAAACCCGATTATCGATGCCATAAGTGTGGCTTTACTTCTCGTTCACTTTATTGGCATTGTCCTTCGTGTCGTTCGTGGGACACAATTAAACCCATTCGTGGTTTAGACGGGCAGTGACAATGTCACTTTATTGGTGGCGTTTTTTATTTATAAAATTTTTATGCGCGAAATAAAATTCATTTTAAAATTAAAGGCTAAAAAATGACATCCCATACAGGTCAAGCTTTAGGTAAGCAAGTTGAATCACCGGTTGTTGTTGCGTTGGATTATGACAATCAGGATGCAGCATTGGCATTTGTTGACAAGATTGATCCTCAATCTTGTCGTCTGAAAGTGGGCAAGGAGATGTTTACATTTAATGGCCCGCAATTTGTCCGTATGTTGCACCAGCGTGGTTTTGACGTGTTTTTGGATCTCAAATTTCATGATATTCCTAACACCACAGCAAGAGCTGTAGCCGCAGCGGCAGAATTGGGCGTTTGGATGGTCAATATTCATGCCGGCGGTGGGGAAAGAATGATGACCGCTGCTAAAGAAATTTTATTACCTTATGGTAAAGATGCTCCATTATTAATCGCCGTTACTGTCCTGACCAGCATGGATCAGTCTGATTTGTTAGGCACCGGGATTGATGTGACACCCGCTCAGCACGCTGAACGTCTGGCGAAACTGACTAAACAGTGTGGTCTGGATGGTGTGGTTTGTTCAGCTCATGAAGCACAACAACTGAAAGCAGCATGTGGTCAGGAATTCAAACTGGTTACACCGGGTATTCGTCCTGAAGGTTCAGATGCCGGGGATCAACGCCGTATTATGACACCACCACAGGCAATTCAGGCCGGTGTGGATTATATGGTGATCGGGCGTCCGATTACCCGAGCTGAAAATCCAGCATTGGCATTGCAGCAAATTAATGAATCAATCGGGATTGTTCATGGATAATAACTCACGTCTGGTTTATTCAACAGATAGCGGCCGCATTCAGGAAGAAAAAACTCCACCGGCTCGTCCTAAAGGTGATGGGATTGTGCGTATCCAACGCCAGACCAGTGGACGTAAAGGTAAAGGCGTTTGTGTTATCACAGGAATCGATGCTGATGATCAAACCATTGCTAAGCTAGCCGCGGAATTGAAGAAAAAATGTGGCTGCGGTGGTTCAGTTAAAGATGGTGAAATTGAAATTCAGGGTGATAAGCGCGATTTACTAAAACAGTTATTGGAAGCGAAAGGCATGAAAGTCAAATTGGCTGGTGGCTGATTTAGCTTTTCATCTCACTTTATCAATCTTCACAAGCTATGCAATATAACAGACTTATGGCATAGCTTGTGTTCATGATTCCCGTTACAGAATCTTATTCAGCCTGAATTATTATACGAGCCGCTTCTGCTAAGACATCGGGGCGGGCTTTAGCATTTTTATCACCGGGTTGAGTGAAATAAGTCACCAACACCAGTGGTGCTCGGTTTCCTGACGGCCAGATTACGGCAATATCGTTGGTTGAGCCATAATCACAGCGACCGGTTTTATCCCCGACAATCCAGTCTTTCGGTACTCCGGCGCGAATACTGGCATTCCCTGTAGTATTTCCTTTCAGCCATTCCACCAGTTGCGTACGTTGATTTGTTGCGAGGAAATCACCTAAAGCTAGTTTATATAGGCTTTCTGCCATTGCTTGAGGTGTTGAAGTATCACGCTCATCACCCGGCTGAACCAGATTTAATTCCGGTTCTTTACGATCCAGCCGAAACATCATGTCACCGAGAGTTCGGGCAAATGTTGTCACCCTTTCAGGGCTACCTAACTGGTTAATGATCAGGTTCATGGCGGTATTATCACTGTATTGTAAAGTTGCTGCACTTAGCTCCGCCAGTGTCTTACCCGTTTCAATATATTTTCCAGTAATCGGACTGTATTCAACTAGATCAGACTGTTTGTAGTTCACTCTTTGCTTTAGCAAATTTTCATCTGTTTCGCTTTTTTTCAGCAGAGCAGAAACTGCCATAAATTTACTGGTGCTACATAATGGAAAACGCTCATTTGCGCGATAGCCGATGGTTGAATTGTCTGCGCTATTGATTAAGACCACGCCAAGATGCCCATTGGCACTTTGTTCCAAAGCAGTGAGCTGATTAATTATTTGCTTTTGCTGAACGTTACCGAAAGATGCCTGAGAAGGAAAAATTATCAGGGTACTCAGCAAAGGTAAGAGGGTTACAGCACCATGTATAAATTTGGGTATGAATTTAGAGATGATTTGTTGTGTAGGGAATTTCATATGAAATTAAACGATGATTTAAGTTTTGTTATGAAACTGCCGCCTATAATAGCGGCAGTGTGTTTATGTTCTGGAAATCCCCGTTTTATTGGGCATAGTCTATTATGTTGATCCTGTGTTAACTAACAGGACGCGCCACGATATTACGGGTTTCCATTCTGACTTCTTCAAGGCGCACATCGATAATATCGTTCAGGCGATAAACTGCTTCGCCTTTAATCAGGACAGAACCGGTTTCCTGACTGCATTGAAGCTCATCACGAACGGAATGCAGGAATGGCCCCGGAACGAAAGCAATTGCACCATTGTCGACCAAACGAACACGCAGGCCACCACGAGTGATATCAATAATCTCAGCAGCAAAGATTTTATCTGTGCCAGCATAAGGTTTGAGATAACGGGCATAGAGCCAGTCACCAACATCGCGTTCGGCCATACGGTTTGCGCGTCGACGTTCGGATAGCTGTAAACAGATCTCTTCAGCCGGTTTCTCTGCCTCAGTGTGTTGAATAACAGCTTTCAGCAAACGATGATTGATAATATCGCTGTACTTACGGATAGGGGACGTCCATGTGGCGTATGCGTCAAAACCTAACCCAAAGTGTGGACCCGGTTCAGTTTTAATTTCCGCAAAGGTCTGGAAGCGGCGGATACGACTATCAAGGAACTGAGTCGGTTGCTTATCCAGCTCACGGCGTAATTCACAAAATCCTTCCAGCCCAATAAGTGCTTCCGGGCAGGTTTCAATACTGTGTTCTTTGAGTACGTCAACAACCTGTTCAATCTGTGTTGGCTCAAAGCCGGTGTGAACGTTATAAATACCAAAGCCTAACTTATCGCGCAGGACTTTCGCAGCACAAAGGTTAGCTGCAATCATTGCTTCTTCAACAATGCGGTTTGCAGAACGGCGTTGTTCAGTGACAATATCAGTGACATTCCCGCCTTCATCCAGAATAAACCTGTAATCAGGGCGATCTTTAAACACCAGAGCGTGCTGTTGACGCCAGTTATTACGGCGTTCACACATCTCTTTCAACAGTGTGATTTGTTCAGTGACAGCATCTGAACTCGGTTTCCAGCCTTCCTTACCTTCCAGCCAATCAGAAATCTCGTCATAAACCAGTTTGAATTTCGATTCGACCCAAGCGGCAAAGAATTGAATATCATCACCCAATTGCCCGTCTTCCAGAATAGAAACCTGACAAACCAGAGCAGGGCGGCGGGCATTCGGACGAAGAGAACACAAATCATCAGAAAGTTCGCGGGGCAGCATTGGAATATTGAAGCCCGGCAGATAGTTGGTAAAGCTGCGTTGATAAGCGATTGTGTCAAGATCGCTGCCCGCCTTGATATAGGCTGTCGGGTCGGCAATAGCAATAGACAGTTTCAGGCTGCCATCATCATTTTTGACAATATGCAATGCGTCATCCATATCTTCAGTTGTTGCACTGTCGATTGTGACGAAATTAAGGGAGGTCAGGTCGATACGCTCAAGAGAATCATCATCCAACTGGCAATCTGCCATTGATGGTGCTTCACGTTCCAGACTGTGGCGAGTAAGAGTAACCCACCACGGAGCGAAGTGATCATCACCACGAGTAATATAGCCGGTTATTTCAGCATGAAACCCGCGATCACCTTTCAATGGATGACGGCGCATTTCAGCAACTGCCCAGTCACCTTGTTCAAAATTATGAGTGACCTGACTGGATGGTCGGCATGGAATAGAGTCTTTTAATAACGGATGGTCGGGAATAATCCACAGTCGGTTGTCGTTTTCTTTTTTCTGAACACGGCCAACAAAACGGGTCAGGAAAGGTTCAATGAGTTCTTCTGGTTCAGCGACTTCTTTTTCTTTATCGGTATGAATAGCAGCACTGACTCGATCGCCGTGCATCACTTTTTTCATATAAGGAGGAGGAATAAAGTAACTTTTTTGACCATCGACTTCCAGAAAGCCGAAGCCTTTTTCTGTTCCTTTGACTAAACCTTCTACGCGCAAGGTTTGAGAATGTAGTTGCTGTTTTAGCTGAGCAAGCAGCGGATTGTTTTGAAACATAATAATCAGGAGAGTTGTGGAGTTATTATCGATAATTTAGGTAATAGTTTTACGCGAATCGAGGGTATCGGGCAAGTAACATCTTATCAAAACACGAAAAAGTACCTAGTGAGAGTAATATTTATACAGCTCACGGATGATCATGCAGTAACAATAATAATATAAGATAAGGTGCTGAATATTCACTCAAAGGTTAGCGCTGAATTTAATATCTGATGAATATAGTTGTTTATTTAAATATTTTATTAGCTTTAATTAAATATTGTTAATTAAACATTTATAAACGTTATTTGACTAGATTATGTTGTTGTGTAAATTCATGGTTGATAATACACGAAGGTGTTTTTTCTTTTTCATCATAACTGAAGTCCTTTTTATCACTCCTGGTTTAATTTATCTTTTTGATTTTTATGTTTATTGTTTATTGTCTGTGCTTTTGGCTAACCTATTTTTCTTTAGGTATATAAGAGGCTCATAGCGATATTTACGCTATTAAAATAAATATAGCATTTAAATTGGTGACTATTAAAAAAGAGATAGGCATGGATAATTTTCAATTTTATTATCAGTGGGAATTGGATTACCTACAGCAAATTGAAAAATTAGCCAGTAAAGAAAAACCACATTTAGCAGAAAATTTTAATGGATGTGATCCTGATATTGAACGGCTGAATCAGGGTTTTTCTGTGTTAATGGCTCGTTTACATCAAAAAGTAGATGATACTTTTCCTGAAATTACTTTGCCTCTGCTACAACAATTAAAAGCATTACCTGTTAAAGGAATTCCAGCAACCAGTGTTGTTCAGTTTAGTGCAATGGAAGGAATTAAATCCGCCGATATATTACGGCGTGGATCAGAAATTTCATCAAATACAGGGGTAACTTTTGTTACAGGCAGAGAGTGCAATATTGAGCCTCTGATGCTGGTCGCTCGGGAGATGAGTTGTCAGGAGGAAACCAGCAGTATTACCCTGACTTTCCAATATACAGGCGGGGATGATTACTGGCCCATCAGCCCCATTAATCTGTTTCTCAGCCCTGATGAGACAGTAGCCGATGCTTTGATGCTTGCTCTGTGCCGCAACTTACGGGGTGCGATACTAAACCATAACGGATTGAGTTATTCGGCTGAACCCTTTTGGTTTGAACCTTTGTCGGGAATTTCACGCCTGATTTTACCAGCTCCCGCGTTAACAGCAGGGAACTGGGCACCTCAGATGTTAATAGAATCACTTTACCTGCCACATGTTCACCATTTTCTGACGTTATCGCTACCCACAGTCATGCGTAATCGGTTGTCCATGACCGAAAACCGACAATTCAGCATCACATTAAAGCTCAATGAAGCCTTGTTTCTTACTGAGGCCCAACTGGCCGATGCTTTTCATCTCCATTGTGTACCTGTAGTAAATCTAGAACGTGAATTGAAAATCACCCTTCCTTTTGCGCCGGATACCGCTCGTTACCCATTGCCTTTGCCATCAGAGCAGGGGATTTTACGCATTACTGAGCTTCAGCTAAAAGATGAGCCAGGTAAGGAGCGGGGAAAACGAATCCAATTTTTACCTATAAGCCAGTTCACGCATTTCTTTCGCGGCGCAGATGAAAAAACCTGGTTTTATGCGTTGGATATTACCCGTGATGCGTTCGAGCGTCTGGAATATGCACTGGTGTTTTATGACAACAATGCTTGCCTGATGGAACAGCCACCAGAGCAGGAATTCACCTGCCGCTTAACGACGTTTAATACTGCTTTGCCGAGTTTGGGGGGAGGGGATATCTGTTTAACGGAAGAGGATATTCCTGACGGGTTGCAGGCCAGAAATCTGACGCCTGCTTCTTGCGCCTATCCTCCCGTGACAGATTGTTCCCGTTACTGGGGAATATTGTCACACCATGCTGCCAACGGGTTCTGGCTGAATTCGGTATCTGCCCTTAAACAACTGCTGTTGGATTATGATTTTTATGCTGATTTGGATCGCAATACGCACCGCGAAATTCGACGAATGACGGCAGGTATTGTGGAGATCCGGTCTACACCCGGTGACTGGCTTATCCGGGGTGTGCCTCATCGTTGTGTCCATGTTGAGCTAATACTGGATGAATCAGCTTATATCAGTCAGGGAGAACTATTCCGGTTCGCTAACGCTCTCTACCAATTCTTACCATTTTGCCTTAGCGAAGATATGCGCATACGTATGACGATTATCTGGCAGAGCTCCAATATTCGATGGCTGCTATCACCTTGCCCGCTGCAAGGATATCGTCCAATTATGTAAGGAGATACAAATGGATGGGTTAGTTTTTACTTGTCAGATAGGTGCGTTATCTGGGACGACCTTTCAGGTTGTGAATTTCAGCTTACAGGAGGGGCTGTCACAGCTTTACCACTTGTCCCTGACGGTGGTCAGTTCCCTTAATAATATTGTTCTCAATGACCAACTGGGAACTTATGCTTCTTTAACAGTGACTCGCGATGGTAAAGCGGAGCGTAAAGTTAACGGTATTGTGGCAGGTGCTGTACAAGGCAATACTGACGGAAGGCAAACCTATTATATTTTCACTATTCGGCCAGAAATGTGGCGTATGACTCTTCATCAGGATAGCCGCCTTTTTCAGCGCCAGTCAGTGCCGGATGTCCTCAAAAAATTGTTGAAAGAACACCGCGTCAAATCTGATAGCAAATTCTATGAAGATAGTAATCTTCATCCTGTACGGGAATACACCACACAGAAACGTGAATCTGCCTATGATTTTTGGTGCCGGTTGGCGGCTGAAGAGGGTATTGCGTTTTGGTTTGAGGAGGAGCAACTCTTTTTCAGCGATTCCCATTTAGGTATGACAGCAGATCTGAGCCTGACTTATAACAATCAACCCAATACTGATAATAAAGATACTACAGCCTGGCAGTGGCAATATGGGGAATATCTCTGCCCGGATGAATACATCCATAAAGATTACAATTGGTTGCGGCCTTCTCAGCCCTTGCAGATTCAGGCCGATTTACCGCAAGGCGGGCGTCACCCAATATTTGAAAGTTCCGGTCGTTTCCCGTGGAGTAAAGAAGGTAAACCGCTGGGTGAAATACGCCTGAGCCAACTTAATAGCGAAAGTAAACTGGGTTCGGCCCAGACAAACTGTGTTCAGTTACGTCCCGGTAAAATTTTTACTTTGAAATCCCATCCGATTGCAGCCATGAACAACCGCTGGCAAATCGTTACCGTTAACCATTACGGTTCCCAGCCACAAGCGGCAGGTATTGCGGGAGAAGGCACAACCCTGACCAATAACGTCACTTTTATTCCGGGAAAAAACGACTGGCGACCACCATACCGTTATAAGCCGCGGGCAGATGGTGATGAGCTAGCAACGGTAGTAGGGCCACCGGGTGAGGAAATTTTTGTTAATGAACACGGTGCTATTAAAGTCCATTTTCACTGGAATCGCCACGATGAAGCAGGAGATAGTTCCTCCTGTTGGGTTCGTGTAGTACAGGGCTGGAATGGTAATGGATTCGGTTTTATGGCGATCCCCCGCATCGGGCAGGAAGTGATTATTTCTTACCTTAACGGTGATATTGATCGCCCCATCGTGACAGGCTGTAACTACAACGGCCACAATCGCTCCCCACTTAATTTGCCTGCTGAGAAAACTCGTACCACCTTCAAGACTCATACTCATAAAGGAGAAGGGTTTAATGAATTGCGTTTTGATGACGCGAAAGGTAGCGAAGAGGTGTTTATTCATGCCCAAAAAGATATGAACACCAAGGTACTAAATAACCGCACCACTCAGGTACAGGGTAATCACACTGAGGCAGTTGATGGAAAACAAGCTGTTATCGTGAAAAAGAATAGACAGGAAATGGTACAGCTTCGTAGTACTGAAATGGTTGGACTCACCAAAATATTGAGAGTAGGGGCAAGCTATAGGATTAATGTTGGTGCCAATATGAATACTTCAGTTTCTGTTAGCCAGAAAGAAACGGTGGGTATGCAGAAAAGTATTTCTGTGGGGCAAACTTTATCTATTAGAGCCGGTAAGGTGATTGAGCTGAAATGCGGTAAAAGCACATTAAGAATGGACAAAGATGGCAAAATTACCATCAAAGGCAAAGAGTTCAGGTTCGAAGCCAGCGGCCCTGTGCAAATCAGTGGCAAAGACATCGATTTGAACTAAGGAGGGTGGACGATGGAATTCAAAAACCTCACTCCTTTTTCGGTGATGAACTACCGAATGCTGGATACCGAAGATCAGGAATACGATGTTATTGTCATGAAAGTGGGTTATCAACTATTGCCTGCGGGTAAAGGCGAATATCTGGCTGAATTGCTTCCGGTAATGACTCTGTGTATACAGGATCAATATCAGGGAGGATTAAATGTCTCGCAGGTATTACAGGAAAGTGATCTGGCTCCTTTTAAACCTAAATGTGATGTAATTATTAATGGTACGGCTTATGCACCAGAAGGTAAGCCTTGTGCCTCTTTTCCTATCCGTCTGTCAGTGACAGAGGCTAATGGCAACACTCTGCTTGATAAGACACTGAATATATCCGGAGAGCGGGAATTTTTCCGCACGGATAACGGACAATGGCAACTCTCTGATCCTAAGCCGTTTGCAAGCTTACCTCTTGATTACCGTTACGCCTTTGGCGGGGAATGCCGGATTGAAGCTGATGATGACAAAGCGGTCGATGTGCTGGCAGAAGAAGATAAACTCACATCTGAACAGCTCAGCCAACACCCCGATGGCGATCAAGCGCCGGTAGCTCATGCCGTTTGGGAATATAACCCCATCGGTATGGGATTTGTTCTACCGTGGTATGCCCGTGCCAAAAACCAAGCTCGTTATCCAGCTCCGCGTATTATCCACCCGGATGCGCCAGTCACTGCACAGCACTTTGCCCAAATGCTGGCAGGCCAGCTTTCAGTGACAGAACTTGCCAGCCAGCCACAAGGGATGGGGATTATCGGTCGGGCGTGGCTACCGCGCCGAACGTTAGCCGGAACCTATGACCAGATATGGCTGGAACAGCGCCATCCTTATCTGCCACAGGATTTTGATTTCGGTTACTGGAATTGTGCGCCGCAAGATCAGCAAATTGACTGGCCTTCTACCGATATTTCACTGCAATTGACTAATTTGACACCGGATGGCTCTTTGCAAACTCAATTGCCGGGGCATCGTCCTTTTATCTTGTTCCGTATGGATGATGGTGCTCTTTTCCCGGTTCTGATGAACCTCGATACCCTGATTATTGATACCGATGCCATGACGCTGGAGCTGACTTTCCGGCTGTATTTCAGCATTGACCTGCCTATCAGAGTGGCTGAAGCCCGCTTTGAAATAAACCCGAAAGCACCTTTGATCACATTTGCACCTGAACAGGAACAGCATCATGGCGGATAACTATATTGCCCGAAAAGATACCCAATGGTTGATTATCAGTCTGGTTCCCGATGTTTGTAAAACCCCGATAGGGCCTGCCACACCACCGATCCCTTATCCGGTTATCGCCAAACTGGAAGACGCCTCTGCGCCGGTTTCATCGGTTCGGGCAAATGGGCAGCCAGTCGTAGTATTCGGGCAAAGTTTTGTTCCACAGACATTGGGGGACGAGGCGGGCACGGCGACGGGAGTGAAAAGTGGTACGGTGGGGGGAAAATGCCACCCGAAAGAGCATACGCAAACGGTACGGGCGGATGGCAAGCTAACGTTGCGCCATGCGGATAAATTCTGGATGAATGGATCATAAGGAAAGGGCTATGGCGAAAGGAGCAAAGAATGATAGTCCAACGGGTACAGGAAATACAGTGGGGACTATTGTTGGTCAGGCAAAGCAAGCTAAGAAGAGCGCAAGAGAAGCGAATCCCCCAGTTAAACCTGAAACAATGCAAGAATCACAATCTGCGAGCCATGTTAGGAGCAAAAGAGGTTTTTATGATGATCTATTAAAACCATTTAAATATTTTTTTAATAATCCGCCGGAACCGGTAAAAAAAATAGTATCTGGTAATAGCCTATATGAATCATTGAAATTTTTTATGAATAGCCCTCCAAAACTTTTTACAGAGAAAGCTTCTGCTGTCGTTCAGTGGGTTGACGAGCAAGGACATAACCTTATTGAAGCGGTTAAACACCCTCTAGAAGCAGTAAAAGGAGCAGGAAAGGGTTTTTTTAATTCTGTAGTCGAGTTAGCACAAGTTATAGAAAAGATTCCTGAAATGGAAATGAAAGCGCTGGGAATTGCATTTTCAAAGATTGGAGCAGAAAGCGCAGGCTCTGCGATTTTTAATTTTGGTCAGAAGTATGGTGATACAACTCAAGGATTTTTAGAATCTTTACATATGGAGTTAAGTAACCCTGCTCAGAAAGGTGGTGCTTTGATAGGTGATGTTGCTACTTTCTTCGTTGGTCCCGGTGAAGTAAAGATAGTAATCAAAGTAGGGACGGAGTCAGTGGCTTTTCTCTCAAAAGCAGTAAAAGGAGAAGGAGTAATAACTAAATTTCTCGCAACAGAAAAAGGATTAACTGAAGCCAAAGCCGTAACTAGAGCAGAAGAGCTATCAAAAACAAATCAATCAGGTAGTCGAATTAAAGGAGAAAAGACAGAAAGTCAATCTGCTGACACTAAGAAAAACAAAGAAAAAGAAAGCAAAAAAGAAAACGACTCTACAAACCCTTCGAATGAAAAAGGAAACGGCTGCTCCGGCCCCGGTTGTGCAACACCGGGTGAACCTGTCGATATAACCTCAGGGGATTATTTACAGAGTTTTTCAATTATTGCCATACCCGGCCTGTTGCCGATTACCTTAAACCGAACCTATCGTTCCACCGCCAGCCTGAGCGGATTATTAGGGCGAAAATGGGCTGATGACTGGTCACGTCAGTTAGTGATAAATGGCAAAATAGTCCATTTCACCGATGCTGACGGGCAGGTTTATGATTTCTCAACACCGGGAAATCAGATTTTAGGTCGCAACCGTCATATTCTGCATTGTTTACTGACAGGAGAACTTGATGGTGAACTACGTCTGGTAAATAAACAGAGTCAGCAAACTTTCCACTTTAATCATATTGACGGTAATCGGCGTCGGTTATCTGCTATCACTGATCGCCAACAGAATCATATACAGTTTATCTATAACGACCAGCATCAGTTAATTGAAGTCATACGAAATGACGGTTTTCGGTTAACCCTTCATTATCAGGATCACCAATTATGGGCAGTGGATTACCACTTTCAGCAGATACAACAACGTCTGGTCACCTGCCATTATGACAAGTACGGCTATCTGGCAGAATGCGACGCTTTTCAGCAAAATCACCTGTGGCATGAATACACAGCACAAGGGTATATGACCCGTTGGCATGACACGGATAAAACAGACTTTTATATTCACTACGATGACCGTGGGCGAGTCGTTTCCACGGATTCTCCTGAGGGTTATTGGGCAGATCGCTTTATTTATAACGATGATGAGCGTGTTACTACCTATCTTGATGCCGAAGGCGGAAAAACCCTTTTCTATTACAACCAGAATAATCGGGTGATCCGTCAGGTTGACTCGTTAGGGCGGGAAACACGTACCCAGTGGTACTACAGCCAGAAGGTTTGGGAAATTGACCCGCTGGGAGGATATACCACTTTTGAATACAACCATGATGGTGCTCTGACCAACATTGTACTACCAACGGGAGAGGCTTTTTATTATGACTACGATGAACATGGTCAGCTTATCGAAGCCACTTTACCTACCGGAGATATTTGGCAGTTCCACCATGATGAGCAGGGCAGTCTGACGGCTGTTACCAATCCACAAGGATATAGAGAAGAATATCAGTACGGTACTCACGGCGAATTGCGGCAACGCCTGCTGCCGGATGGCCGGCAATGGCATTATGCCTATGATGAACATCAGCGGCTGGCTGCAATTATGACACCTGATGGTCAGACAACGGGTCTGGAACTGGATGAACTGGGGCGTCTGCGTCGTACGACAGATGCACTTAAACAGGAAACCCGTTACCGCTACAGCACTGCTCATGCCAGTGTGAGTAATGGTAGTTTGACAGAAATTGAATTGCCGGATGGTGTTACCCGGCATTTTGAATATGACAGTGAGCGGCGTGTTATTGCGGTAACTGATGGGGAAGGTCGCATCACTCGTTATAGTTATGGTGCTTTTGACCTGCTGACACACGTTACCCGCCCGGATGGGACGACATTACACTTTGGTTATGACCGACTTACCCGTTTTTGTTCAGTTACGGCTTCTACAGGAGAAACTTATCGCTATGAGCGGGATGCAGCCGGGCAGGTTATTCGTGAAATCGACTTTACCGGTCGCACGATTGATTATCAGTATGATGCGTTAGGGCGTCGTGTTCAGGTTAGTTATCCAGATAACCATTTTCTGCGCTGGCATTACTCTTCGGCTGGTTTATTGACCCGACAGGAAGCGTGGTATCAGTCGGGAGAGAAGGAAGAACTGAAATCGGTTTCCACTTATGAATATAACGCACGTCGCCAACTTACCCGTGCAGTCAATGATGATGCGGTGGTTGAATATGAATACAACGCGGTTGGCCTGCCTGTTTGTGAGCGTATTAATGGACGGGAAGTGACCCGTGAGTGGAACGATCTTGAGCAAATATCTGCTGAAACTATCGGTGAGCATACGCTGCAATTTGGCTATAACTTGATGGGAGCGGTGAATCATTTCCAGTTTAACCAGCATAAGCCATTAACTTTGAGCCATGATGCTTTAGGACGGGAAACAGTACGGGAAAGTGCAGAAGGATTTATTCTTGCCAGCCGTTATACCACTACTGGACTGCTGGTACATCAATCAGCCGGGCGGGCAACAGCATTGTTCCGTGAAACGCTAGCACAAAATGATCGCCATTTTCCGCCACAGGCCACCGCAGTTAACCGCAGTTGGCAATATGACCGCGCCTACAGTATCAGCATGATCGATGACAGTATCTGGGGGCAGACTCGTTATCGTTATAATCAGAATGACCAGATAATCAGTGCTATATTTAACGGCCGATTGCCTTATGAAGAACAATTTGGTTATGACCCCAATGGTAACTTGAATTTGCATGTGCTGGTGGATGCAAAAGGAGTAATTGAACAGGTTGAACAACATCAGCAGGCAGGTCGGGTTGTTAAGCGTGACAATGTCACTTATCGTTACGATGATAACGGCAGGCAAGTGGAAAAAACTGAACATCATGATGGTTTCCGGCCACAGATATGGCGTTATCGTTGGGATGCCCAAAACCAGCTTACACACTGTGAAACACCCGATGGTTCACGTTGGCGCTATCGTTATGATGCGTTTGGGCGGCGTATCCGCAAATTAAAAGTGCATGATGGCAAACTGGCCGTTGCTAACCTGCAACGCTGGCTGGATGGCAAGCCGGATTTAACAGCAAAACCTGACACCATCACAGGCTATGATTACTTGTGGAGCGGTGATCGGATGGTTGAGGAAGTTCCGCTTTATGCGGGTGGCACACCTGCCTATGAGCGAAGTATTTGCTGGTTATATCAACCGGGTGTGTTAACGCCTTCAGCCCGCTATGAAAAAGGCAAACTGCATTATATCGTCAGCGATCATCAGGGAACAGCACGGGAAATACTGAGCGAATCCGGTAAACTGGTATGGGTCAGTCGGCTAAGGACGTGGGGAAAAGCTGAACGAATGCCATTATTGGCAGCCAATGATGAAGATTATCACGTTAGCTGCAATCTGCGTTTTGTTGGACAGTATGAGGATGAGGAAAGCGGGTTATATTATAATCGATTTCGGTATTATGATTGCGATACAGGGCAGTATCTGTCATCGGACCCGATCGGGCTGGTTGGCGGGTTTAATCCGTATTCATATGTCCATAATCCCACGAGCTTTATCGATCCATTAGGTTTAGTAATTGTTTATAGAAACTTAAGACCAGATGAAAGCATAGAAAGTGGCTTATCAGCTAAAATTCCAGGGAGAGATATGACCGCTGCAGGACATGTTAGAAATGGTAGTAACCCTAATTTTAAAGGTTCACAATATATATCTACGACTACTGATTGGGAAGTAATAGAGAAATATCGCGTGCCAGGTCAGACCACAGTGCAATTTGATACTAAAGATGTAATACCCGATATAAAAGGTAATCAGAGTATTATCGATGTATCGACTCGAGACAAAGCAGAAAGTGCAGGGCTAAAAGGCCCTGCACAAAATTATGCCGCAGCATCTAAAGAAATTTTAATAGAAGGTCGGGTCCCTTCAGATAAAATAACCAAATGTGGGTGACGATATGACATCAATGAATGAAGATATAGCTCAAAACATAGTATTTGATAAATTATTAGGTGAAAATTCTATACCTGTAAGGCTAAGAACGAAGAATTCGTTTTCTATGGATGAAATAAAAATACTTTACCACGCCTTAGATTTTTTAATTGATTTCTATCACGAGAAAACTGAAATACCTAAGAAACTAGCCCTTGCTTTCGTGGATGTGTATGGTGCATTTTCGTTTAGGGAGGGAATGTATGATAAAGAAATGCTAAATGAGCTTGAAGATATAGGAATCGAGCTACAGGATAAAGCTATTCAACTCCTATCTTAATTTGATTAAGATGTGATCATATTCACCCAGATTGTCGAAGAAAAGTGTCAATCTTATTTAGCATGGAACAAAAAGGCTGGAAGGATCCATTTTGCTCTTCCGGCCTTTTTATTATTACTCTACGTGTACAGAGTTTTAAGAATTAAAGCTCTCAAAGAGTGCATTTAATTGGGTTTATTTGGGATCTTTTACTTATAAATTTTTATCACTCTGTCTTATCCTCAAACTCACACAGATCTTCAATAATGCAAGATCCACAACGTGGTTTACGGGCAATGCAGGTATAGCGCCCGTGTAAAATCAGCCAGTGATGGCAATCAACCTTGAACTCATCGGGGACGACTTTCAGCAGTTTCTTTTCCACTTCATCAACGTTTTTCCCCGGTGCAAACTGCGTCCGGTTACTGACGCGGAAAATATGCGTATCAACCGCAATAGTCGGCCAGCCAAACGCGGTATTCAGCACAACGTTAGCTGTTTTACGGCCCACGCCCGGTAATGCCTCCAGTGCTGCGCGATCTTCTGGCACTTCACCCTGATGCTTTTCCAGCAGAATCCGGCAGGTTTTAATCACGTTCTCGGCTTTGGTGTTATATAGCCCGATGGTTTTTATATACTCTTTTAAGCCATCAACGCCTAAATCAAGAATAGTTTGTGGAGTATTAGCAACCGGATACAGTTTTGCTGTTGCCTTATTCACGCTGACATCAGTCGCCTGAGCGGACAGCAATACCGAAATCAATAATTCAAACGGTGAAATGAAAACCAGTTCAGTAGTTGGTGTTGGGTTGTTATCCCGTAAGCGGGTCAGAATTTCGACCCGTTTTTGTTTATTCATGCCTGATTACACCCTTAGCCTTTTGTGATATTGCTGCCACAGCCTTTATCCACTTCGTAGTGACGTGTTTTGCTTTCTGAACGGTTTCTGAGGCGTTCATCAATAATGTATTTCCCTGCCAGCATTAATCCTAATCCGATAAAGGCTCCCGGTGGCAGGATAGCGAGCAGGAATGGGGAATCCATATGAATAATTTCAATCCGCAGGACTTTAGCCCAGTTGCCTAATAGCAGATCTGCTCCATCAAACAGGGTGCCATTACCCAGAATTTCACGCATCGCACCTAGAACGAACAGGGCAAACGTTGCTCCGAGTCCCATAGCAATGCCATCAACCGCTGAGTGATAGATAGAATTTTTTGATGCGTAGGCTTCTGCACGGCCGATAACGATACAATTAGTCACGATCAGCGGAATAAAAATTCCCAGTGATTCATATAACCCGAATGCAAAGGCATTGATTAACATCTGAACGGCACTGACGACAGAGGCAATGATCATCACATAAATCGGAATACGGATTTCATGGGGAACCCAGCGACGTAGAGCGGATACAGCAATATTGGTACTCAATAGCACCAGCGTTGTTGCCAGTCCCAATCCCAATGCATTGGTGGCAGTAGAAGAAACGGCTAAAAGGGGGCAAAGCCCCAGAAGCTGTACTAATGCAGAGTTGTTCTTCCATAACCCTTGAAAAAATAGGTTCTTGGTTTCACTCATTTATTTGGCTCCACATGTCGGTAATGAAGAGAGTTGTGCTGGAATGGTTTCCATATAGATTGCTGTGCGTTTAACGGCGTTGACCACAGCACGTGGGGTAATGGTTGCTCCGGTAAACTGATCAAATTCTCCGCCATCTTTTTTCACCGCCCAGTGCGGATCACTTGGTGAGGTAATTTTTTTGCCGGAAAACGCATAAATCCAATTGGAGATACGGGTATCAATTTTATCCCCTAATCCCGGTGTTTCATGGTGCTCAGTTACACGAACACCAAACACCTTTCCGGAAAAGTCAGCCCCGACCAATAATTGGATGGCACCTGAATAACCATCTGGCGCGGTGCTTTCCAGTGCTGCCGCAACAGGAATTCCATTTTTACGGGCGAGATAGAGGCGATGAGGTTGTTGGCTGCCCAGAGCATCGGCTGTTACCAGATAGCATTCATTAGGCATATCGTTGTCATAGAGGGCTGGTGGAACAACCTGATCCAGTAATATTTTATGCTGTAATGCAGCCTGCTCTGCAATCCTGTCTTTTGTTAAAGAGTAGACAACCGCAGTTAACCCTGTCGTGCAGGCGGCAAAAATAGCGAGAGTAATACCGTGACGTCGCATAGTTTCTAACATAGTCACTCCCTTATTTATGACCGTAAGCACGAGGCTGAGTGTAATTGTCGATCAGTGGTACACAGATGTTTGCCAGTAAAACAGCAAAAGCGACAGCATCCGGGTAACCGCCATAAACTCGGATTATCCAAATCAGTAAACCAATAATGGCACCGTAAATCAGGCGGCCTTTCGGTGTTGTTGAGGCACTGACCGGATCGGTTGCGATAAAAAATGCACCTAACATAGTTGCTCCGGAGAAAAGCTGTAGTAAAGGCGGTGAATAACGGCCGGGATCAATCAGCCAGCTAATCAGGGCACAGCTTCCCAGTACCAGAATAAATGCTGTTGGAATATGCCAGCTAATGATTTTGCGATTCAGCATGATTAATCCGCCAATCAGGTAAGCCACATTGATCCACTGCCAGCCAATGCCAGCCAGAGTCCCTTGCAAGATGGGCTGTTGTAATACTTCACTTATATCATGTGTTAGTCTGCCGGTTTTGAAGCTGTCCAACGGCGTGGCCTGACTTAACCCATCAATACCTTGTAAAAGTTGTAACAGAGTCGAGCCGTCAGGTGTATGGCCTGTGAAAATGACCATCAGACACTCCCAGGGCGTTAAAGTAACGGCCTGTAAGGAAGCGGGTGGCATCCAGCTGGTCATTTGTACCGGAAATGAGATAAGAAGAACCACATAACCGACCATCGCCGGATTAAATGGGTTTTGTCCCAGACCGCCATAAAGATGCTTGGCAATAATAATGGCGGAGAAAGTCCCTAGTACGATCAGCCACCACGGTGCCAGCGGTGGCAGGCTGATCCCAAGTAATAACCCGGTGACTAAGGCAGAGTTATCTTTCAGGTAGGGAATAACCAGCTGTTTTTTTAATGTGATAGCAGCGGATTCTGCTAACAAAGCGGTAATGACTGCCAATAAGATCTGGATCAGTGTTCCATAACCAAAGAAGTAAGTTTGTAGTGCGATACCGGGTATGGCAGCAAAAACCACCCATAACATAATTTGGCTGGTATTTTTTTTACTGTGTGTAAAAGGCGAACTGGCGACTTTTAACAGGTTATTGTCAGTGTTGACTGGCCTAAATTTCATCGATAAATGTCACTATTCTGTTAGAGTTTCTTGTTTTTCCTGAGCAGCTTTCTTCGCTTTTACACGAGCAATGGCTGCTGCGACAGCGGCTTTACGCGGGTCTGCCTCTTCTGCAACCGCCGGCTGAATCTCTGACGCGGGTGCCGGTTCAGGTTGAGCCTGAGCCGCTTTTTTCGCTTTGGCACGGGCAATGGCCGCCGCAACAGCGGCTTTACGCGGATCTGCTTCTTCTGAAACCGCAGGTTGAACCTCTGGCGCGGGTGTTGGTTCAGGTTGAGCCTGAGCCGCTTTTTTCGCTTTGACACGGGCAATGGCTGCCGCAACAGCGGCTTTACGCGGGTCTGCCTCTTCTGAAACCGCAGGTTGAACTTCTGGTGCGGGGGTCGGTTCAGGCTGAGTCTGAGCCGCTTTCTTCGCTTTGGCGCGGGCAATGGCCGCCGCAACAGCGGCTTTACGCGGATCTGTTTCTTCCGAAACCGTAGGCTGAACTTCTGGCGCGGGTGCTGGTTCAGGTTGAGTCTGCGCGGCTTTTTTCGCTTTGGCGCGGGCAATGGCTGCCGCAACAGCGGCTTTACGCGGATCTGTTTCTTCTGAAACCACCGGCTGAACTTCTGGCGCGGGTGCTGGTTCAGGTTGAGTCTGCGCGGCTTTTTTCGCTTTGGCGCGGGCAATGGCTGCTGCAACAGCGGCTTTACGCGGGTCCGCCTCTTCTGCAACCGCCGGCTGAATCTCTGGCGCGGGTGCTGGTTCAGATTGAGTCTGCGCGGCTTTTTTCGCTTTGGCGCGGGCAATCGCTGCCGCAAGAGCCGCTTTACGCGGATCTTCTTCGTTTTCTACAGAGGCTGCTGCGGTTGCTGGTGTAGTCGCATTCGCTGTCTGTTTTTCAGCCTGGCGAGCGCGTAATTGTTCCTTTCTTGCCTTACGTGCTGCAATTGCTGCTGCATTATCAGGTAACTGACCAGCTTGTACGGTGATTTCCTCTCCCGCAGAGGATTGTTTTTCCTTCACACGAGCCAGTGCTGCTTGTACTGCACTTGTATCCTGATTGCCCACCTGAACGGCGGCTTTTTTATGACGTTCTTCACGAGCCAGTTTTTCGCGCTCCATACGTGCTTGCTTGGCTTCAAACCTCAGTTTAGCTTCGGCAGCCCGGCGAGTTTCAGCATCAATGGCGCGTATTTCGGCTTTTTCTTGTCGGTAGTATTGAACAAGCGGGATATTACTAGGGCAGACATAAGCACAGGCCCCACACTCAATACAGTCAAATAAGTTATGGTTCTTGGCTTTTTCGTGTTCCTGTCCCCGGCTGAACCAGTAAAGTTGTTGAGGCAATAACCCGGCGGGGCAGGCCTCAACACATAAACCACAACGAATACAGGCTTCTTCCGTAGTTTTTGGCTCCATTTCCTGTACAGAAGGAGCAAGTATACAGTTGCTG
The DNA here is from genome assembly GCF_963876495.1 of Xenorhabdus sp. KJ12.1. Classification (NCBI taxonomy): domain Bacteria; kingdom Pseudomonadati; phylum Pseudomonadota; class Gammaproteobacteria; order Enterobacterales; family Morganellaceae; genus Xenorhabdus; species Xenorhabdus sp. KJ12.1. Next base: position 19,499 of record NZ_CAWNQH010000076.1, on the reverse strand, counting down.
ATTTTGACGATGGGGACATTCAAATCAGGAAGAGTAAAACCCATTAACGGGCCACCCATGATGACCATCTGCTCTGACTGAGGAATAAACCCGGCCTGTTGCAACAGAAACTGAACAGGTGTTCCTAAACGTGCCCAGAAATTGCCGGGTGAAGCAACAGCTTCTCCTGTCAGAGTAACCACGCGCTCAATCAATGGTTCCCCATCAATAATAGCCCGCTTGATAGCCACCACAGTACCGACATTCTGCATCAGGGTACCAATATCAGAAGAACGGCCACCAGACGGGACTTCTTTGCCTGTCAGTATCTTGGTTAGCTGCTTTGCACCACCGGAAGGGTATTTTGTCGGAATGACTCGCACGGTAATCGATTTATCACCTTGCAGAGCAAGATTCAGAGCGCTGATCGCCTCTGGTTTGTTATCTTCGATACCAATCAGAACCTGCTTCGGATTAAGCAGATGCATCAGAATACGGATGCCTTCAATGATCTCGCTGGCATGTTCCTGCATCAGACGATCATCTGCGGTGATATAAGGTTCACATTCAGCCGCATTGATGATCAATGTGTTGATGTAGCTCCCGCCACCTTTCAATTTTGCTGCTGTCGGAAATCCTGCTCCGCCAAGGCCAGCAATACCTGAGGCATGAATACGTTGTAGTAAGGTATTAGCATCAAGGGATGTGTAATCTAAGGTTTTAACTTGTTCGCACCATTGATCTTGACCATCCGGCAGTAAACGGACGCATAATTCTTTCAGACCCGATGGGTGAGCTGTAACACAGGGTTCAATGGCAGTGATCGTACCGGAAGTTGAAGCATGAACAGGGACGGTTCTACCAGAACCTTGTGTCAGTGGCTGGCCTTTCAATACCTTATCTCCGGTTTTCACCAGCAACTCTCCCTCCGGGCCAATGTGCTGCTGGAGGGGAATAATTAATTCTTCTGGTAACGGAGCATAGCGTAATGGTGTCCGGCTGGATTGCAGCTTCATTTCCGGTGGATGAATGCCACCATCAAAATCCCATATTTTGTTTTTGTTGGTAAGCAAATTGAGTAGGTTAAACATTGGCTTTAACCTCAACAGGCTTAACAGATGACATAAACAGAGAATGGGAATCAGCAGGAATATTTTTGACCGGAATGGCATTCAAATCCCATTTCCAGTTGGATGTGGTAGTGGCTACAGGGATCATCGTGATGCAATCGGTCGGGCATGGGGCGACACATAAATCGCAGCCAGTACAGAGATCTTCAACTACGGTATGCATTGCGCGGTTTGCACCGATAATCGCATCAACAGGGCAGGCCTGAATACACTTTGTGCAGCCTATGCAGTTTTCTTCATCAATAAAAGCAACTTTTCTGGCCGGATTTTGTATGCTTTCATCGCCATCCAGCGGCTGTGGATCAACGCCGAGCAATTCAGACATTTTGAGCATCACTTGCTCTCCGCCCGGAGCACATTTGTTGATCATCTCTCCATTGTTGATAACCGCCTCGGCATAAGGGCGGCAGCCCGGATAACCACATTGCCCACACTGGCTTTGCGGCAACAGATTATCAACTTTCTCAACGATTGGATCTTCTTCCACTTTAAAACGGCGAGCAGCAAAACCCAGAATTAATCCGAAAATTAACCCGAGTACACTGAGTACACCGACAGCAATCCATAAAGATATCATCAGAATTTCACCAAACCACTAAAGCCCATAAATGCAAGGGACATTAACCCCGCAGTGACAAGCCCTATCGATGAACCACGAAAAGGGGCAGGTATATTGGCAACAGCCAGACGTTCACGAATGGCGGCAAATAGCACCATAACAAGTGAAAACCCGGCCGCAGCGCCGAAACCGTATACAGCGGACTGTAAAAAGTTATGCGATTGATTGACATTCAGCAGAGCTACGCCGAGTACAGCACAGTTTGTTGTTATCAGAGGCAGGAAAATGCCTAATAAACGGTAGAGTGAAGGGCTGGTTTTACGGACGGCTAACTCAGTGAACTGAACGACAACAGCAATTACAAGAATGAAACTTAATGTGCGTAAATAAACCAAATCCAATGGAATAAGAATATAAGTATTTACCAGCCATGAACTGATGGAAGCAAGCGTCAGAACAAATGTGGTCGCCATTCCCATACCAATAGCGGTTTCAAGTTTTTTTGAAACACCCATAAACGGACATAGGCCCAAAAACTTCACTAAAACGAAGTTATTGACCAGAACCGTGCCAATAAATAACAGAAGGTATTCAGTCATTGCTATACCTGAAAATAAGATTATTTGATGAAAATTATATAGTCGTGAAAGTGACAGAAACTCCCCACGTTGCGGTGAGGCAAGTGGGGCAATGATAACAACCAATTGTGGGGGATGTTATCGATCTTGTGTGAAAGTCATTTTTACCCGATAAGAGCGCTTAATATAAGGAACAAAAACAGCAGCCGCTAATAGTGACCAAAGTAATGAGCTGACTGCAAGTTCATCTGAAATGGGGGAGAATGCAAAAGCTTTGACAGCTATAAGTACTGAAAGTGTCAGCCAGATGATAAAAATACGTGGGAATCGTTTTGAACGAATAAAAAGCAATTTTAATACCCAAAGCGTAAAACACCACATAATAGCCGTGGTTAATACGGATATATACCATTGGACTGCGAAATCGCCACCTATTCGATGAATTAACGTACTTTGATAGGAATAGGTTATCCCATATAACACTAACATTGTACTGGCAGCAATAAATGTCATGACTAAATAAGCAGCAGGGGCTAATAGCCAACCATTAATACGGTAATAATCATTGGATTGATACATACAAAACATTCTCTCCATGATGGGTATTCAAATATAAAAAAGATAGTAACACAGGAAGTAGGATTATTTGCTAATGAGTCACCGCAGGTGATATTTTCTTATCCTTTTTGTAAATGTTGAGAGGTCATTATGAGTCATCTTCTGAAGGTTGGTCTGGTTGGATATGGTTATGCCAGTAAAACGTTTCATGCACCATTGATTGCGGGAACGCCGAATGTAGAATTAGTTGCTATTTCCAGCTCTGATGCCGAGAAAGTCAAAAAAGACTGGCCGGACATTAATGTTGCTTCTTCTCCAGAAGCATTATTTAACGATCCTGACATTGATCTTATTGTGATCCCAACGCCTAACGATACACATTTCCCATTAGCACAAAAAGCGTTGGCTGCCGGAAAGCATGTTGTAGTCGATAAGCCTTTCACAATTACGGTGGCAGAAGCCGAAGCCCTCAAAAAACAGGCAGAAGAGGCTAATTTATTATTATCGGTATTTCATAATCGTCGCTGGGATTCAGGTTTTCTGACAGTTCAGTCACTACTGAAAGACAATGTGTTGGGCGAATTAAAGTATTATGAATCTCATTTTGACCGTTATCGCCCGGCTGTACGTCAGCGCTGGAGAGAGGCGGCAGGCGCAGGCAGCGGGATTTGGTATGATTTAGGCCCTCATTTGTTGGATCAGGCAGTGCAGCTTTTTGGCAAACCTCAGGCCATTACAACCGATTTGGGCATAATACGTCCAAATGCTGAAACTGCTGATTATTTTCATGCTCAGTTAAAATACCCTACGCTGAAAGTTGTATTACATGCATCAATGCTTGTTGCCGCAGAATCCCCGATTTATACCTTACATGGTATGTCTGGCAGTTACGTAAAATATGGTTTAGATACACAGGAAGATTGTCTGAAGGCCGGGGAAAGTCTGACACAAGAAAATTGGGGATATGATGCGCGTGATGGTCATGTGACAGTGTCACAAAATGATAATCTGATTACGCAGACTGTTCCTAATTTACCGGGTAATTATGGCGCGTATTATGCTGCTGTCCGTGATGCTATTTTGGCGGGAAAACCGAATCCTGTGACGGCGGAGGAAGCTATCCTGATTATGAAACTGATTGAAGCAGGTGAAAAATCAGCGAAAGAGCAACGCACAGTAGTTATCGATTGACTGATTTAGTGATGGAGTAATCCTAAGGCAAGAGGTAGGGTACTGATGAATTGGTTGCAAAAATTAAAAATAGATCCTTTTCTGTTAACACTGCTTACTGTGGTCATGATTGCATCGTTTTTTCCCTGTGAAGGGGAAGTGAAAACGTGGTTCCAGTACCTGACTACGGCAGCCATTGCACTGTTATTTTTTATGCATGGAGCCAAACTTTCGCGTGATGCCATTCTGGCGGGAATAGGGCACTGGCGTTTGCATCTGGTTATTTTTCTGAGCACGTTTGTTTTGTTTCCTGTACTGGGTATGGGGTTACATTTCATTGTACCGGAATGGATGTCACCGCCCGTTTACATGGGGTTTCTGTATCTTTGTGCATTACCAGCCACGGTGCAGTCAGCCATCGCTTTTACCTCCGTTGCTAAAGGAAATGTTGCCGCAGCGATATGCAGTGCTTCTGCTTCCAGTTTACTGGGAATATTTCTCTCACCTCTACTTGTCGGCTACCTTATCCAGACGCATGATGGTGGAAGCCATCCTGATACATGGCAGGCGATAAAAGATATTATCCTGCAATTGATGGTACCTTTTATTGTTGGCCATCTGTCACGTCCATTGATTGCTAAATGGGTCGAAAAGCATAAAAAATTGGTTAATATCACCGATCGCTCATCTATTTTGCTGGTGGTTTATGTTGCATTCAGTGAAGCCGTTGTCGAAGGAATCTGGCATAAAATTGATGCTTACTCACTGGTCATGATAGGTATTATCTGCTGTGTTCTGCTTGCTGTGGTATTAACTATCAATGTATACAGCTCACGCTTACTGGGGTTCAGTAAAGAAGATGAGATCACAATCGTTTTTTGTGGTTCGAAGAAAAGCCTTGCTAATGGTGTGCCGATGGCAAATGTGCTATTTCCGGCTGCGATGGTGGGCATTATGCTGTTGCCACTGATGATATTCCATCAAATCCAGCTGATGGTTTGTGCTGTACTTGCCAATCGATATGCCAGACGTTCAAAAAAGGTCTAATTGTTCAAAAAAGGCAGAAGTTACTCTGCCTTTATACCCTCATATCATCAGCCTGATATAAGCTTAAATCGCCTGTTAACGATTTGCGACTTTCATTCTTAATGCCTGTTTCTCTGTTTCGCTGAGGAATGCGGTTTCCAGACCATTTATCTGTGCCAGTCGGATTTGCTCCGGTGACAAACCAGCGGCAGGGGCAGCAACATGGTACTCATGGCGAATTTCAATTCCTTCAACAGCCGGATCATCAGTATTGATGGATGCCAGAATGCCATGTTCAAGGAATTTTTTCAGTGGGTGAGCGGATAAAGCACTGACAGTACTGGTTTGCAGGTTTGATGTCAGGCAGGATTCAATACCAATACGGTGCTCTGCTAAATAATCCATTAGTGCCGGATCGGTAATGGCTTTAACACCATGACCAATTCGGGTTGCTCCCAATTCACGAATCGCGTGCCAGATGCTTTCTGCACCTGCTGCTTCTCCGGCGTGTACGCTGATATTCCAGCCTGCATCACGGGCCTGAATAAAATGTTGTTCAAATAAATGCCCGGGGAAACCCAGCTCATCACCCGCTAAATCCATTGCAGTAATATGTTGCTTATGAGCGAGCAGACCGGCTAACTCCTCAGAACAAGCTTTTTCTCCGAACGTTCTGCTCAGAATACCAATCAGATGGATTTGGATATCGTGCTGCTTGCTGGCGGAATGAATCCCATCGATGACGGCTTCCACGACCCCCTCAACAGGAAGCTGGTGTTTCATTGCCATATAATAAGGAGAGAAACGTAGCTCAGCATAATCCAGTCCGGCATTAACGGCATCTTCTACGTTTTCTACAGCAACGCGGCGGCAGGCATCCAAATCAGCCAGTACAGCAACGCCCCAGTCAAGTTTTTGTAGGAAACTGACGAGATCTGGCTCACTTTCAATGAGCTGAACATGAGGACGCAGAGCTTCCAGCTCATAGGCAGGAAGAATGATATTGTGTTGACGACCAAGATCCAGAATCGTTTCGGGACGAATGTTACCGTCAAGGTGGCGGTGTAAATCGGTCAGCGGAAGCTGTGTATCAATCATTTTTTATCCTTTTTGTTTATAAAGTTATCATAAAAAGTATACAAAAAAGCCAGTCAATGCATTGACTGGCAATGAAAGTACTATCTATCGGTTTTTTTACGATGTTTTCGCTGTTTAGGCTTCTCCAGCCTCAGCATGTACTTTCTTATAGAGAACCTTGATAGGGTTTTGTGTTACTCAGCCGCAGGAAGACTAGCTTCATCATCATGCTGATTTTGCTCATCGGCATCATCATAGGAGTCGATGAGGTTATGATCAAGCAGGAATTGATGCAGGTTGAACTCTTCACCGTTAAATTTGACTTTGTCATCGGCATAGTTGAGATTCATGTCAATGGAGTCATCAGTATGGGTAAATAAATTAAGTGCCGTAGCCTGTGCTTCAATCATTTGCATAACACTTTTTCCGGTAGCATCGGCTGATTCTCTGTCTTCACCTCTGACCATCGCAGACAGAGCGATAGATTCTGTCAGCATTGGTTTTGATAGCTTAATGTCAAGTGAGAAGTTTTTGATCAGACTACGAATGATTTCTTCTTGATTACTATTCTGTAGTTTACTGAAATCGTCAGGAAGGTTATTCAGGGTTGTTGTGAAGTTAGCTGTACTTTCGCCTTTGCTATTTTTGAAGCTAAGAGTTTCGAGGGTGAATGTTGGATTATGTTGCAATAATGCTGGCAGGTTTTCCATCAGCGCAGCGTCTGTAATCTGAGAATATTTTTCTATATCAAAAGAATTAATTGTTTTGAAGAGAGCATCATAAGTTGCCCGGTCTACCTTACTGTAAGCTTGGTTATCAATATGGTACATGGCTAACACAAATTTGGCTGAACCAAAATCCAGGTTTTTAACTTTGATGCCATCAATGGTAAGAGAAGATTTTCCATCCAGATTGTTCTTTTCACCTTCAGTAAAGGTAGAAAAAGATTTGATACCGTTAATGGACATCATATCTTCACCAAATCCACTCAGGCTCACTTCGTCTATGTTTGATGAAGTGTCACCGAGATAGACACCAAATTGGTTTTTTTTGCTATTAAATGAAAAACTTAAATTTTTCATTTTAAATTCGGTGTTTTGCTGAGCAGGCTGAACAAATTTTATTTCATCGCTTTTCCCTGTGGATGTAATTTCACTGAAATCCTTATTAGTATCTACAGTTATATCTGCTCCTGAAATGACCCAATGGAGGCCTTTTTCAGTGGTGTAATCAACAGGAATAATATTGATACCAAAAGATAAATTACCATCATATGCGACACGGGTATCTACATTAAGTAAGGATTTATTTTTGGTGATTTCGAACAGTTCTTTCAGTAATTCACCGTCTTTTAGTTCGGAATGGATTGATGCTAATTTAGGGCTAAATTTAAATTTAGCAATATCGGAAAGAGGGAAGGGTCCATGCTCAATATTGGATGCGATAACAATACCTTCTTTCTTATCAAGTTTGCTAGTAAGAGCAAGTTGGACATCCGTGCTAAAGATGCCGCGTTTCACATCTTTTTTCTGCAACTCTAATCCAAGGTCTGGCATCTTTTCGGCCAGTTTTGTATTTGCTTTTTGGAGTGCTTCATCCATACGCGCTTCAACCTGCTTCCCTGTGTACCAGGACGCGCCTGTCCATGCTGCACCTAAAGCAACAATAACACCTACAGCTACTAGCGATTTTTTCATGTGGGAATTCCATCCTTTTTTGCGCATACGGCATTATTGCCATATGCGATATGTCTTTGTGTAAAAAATAGTTGTTAATTGTATAGATTAACTAGAGAACTTTTAATCACTTTTCAATAAAAGTGTGATTAGCTACTGATGGGTCATTTTGTAACTATATGAATCACAATTATTTATTAGATACTAAGGCAAGTTTTCCATTACCATAAATAGTTACATTTTTCTCTGCCGCGGCTAAGAAGATGGATTCACCAGCATATAGTTTCAGTTCCTGCTCAGCAGACTTGACTGTAATCTGACCGCAAGAACAAAAGAGAACCGATGCGGAATCATTTTCCAGCGTTATCGGCTGCCCTGAAACAGCATAAATAGAAAAATGAAAATCGTTGACTGGAACAGAATAATTCAGAGCTTCTTTTTCTTGTGTTGGGATAGTTAACAAGGTGGCAGCGGGTTTAGAGGTAAACTCCAGATTTGCCATCAATTCAGGAACATCGATATGTTTGCTGGTTAAGCCGGCGCGAAGGACATTATCTGAATTTGCCATAACTTCTAATGCAACACCTTCAAGATAAGCATGTGGAGTACGGGCATAGAGAAACATAGCCTGACCCGGTTGTAATTCCACAATATTGAGCAGGAGAGGAGTAAACAGACCATTATCGTCGGGATAAAATTCTGTCATTTTTTTAATCGTCTCCCATGGCTCTCCCTGACGGCTATTCAATGCCGATTTCAATACCGCAATCGCTAAACTTTTCTGTTTACCCTGCATATTTAGCAGCTGAGCAAAAAGGAACGATAAACCTTGCTCGGTAGGGTGTTGAATAAATGGCTGAATATCGGGATGTGCGTTCGAGACATAACTCAGCAGCTCAGTTATTTCTGATAAAGGCCGGAAAGCATTCATCGCTCTGAATGGAGTCAGCGCATACACTAATTCAGGCTTATGATTATCATCTTTATAATTACGCTGGGATGAATTCAGAGGAATACCCGCAGCATTTTCTCTGGCAAAACCTTTTTCTGCCGATAATTTATCCGGATGCACCTGAATAGAAAGTGGCTGAGCTGCGCACAAGACTTTAAATAAAAAGGGTAGCCGACCGAACTGCGTGGTGACTTTTTTACCCAGATATTTTTCTGGATCTTGAGCGATAAGCTGATTCAGGGCAATAGGCTGGCCCGTTTCAGGATCAGCTACCTGAGAACTGCATTTGGGATGTGCGCCCATCCATAGCTCTGCCATAGGCTGATTATCCGGATTCGCGATACCATAAATATCGGTCAGTGCGGTTGTACTTCCCCAATCATAATGTTGGATTTGGTTGGTCATTTTCAGCATGGCGGGTTTCCTGTAATAAAAAAACTTATTTATACAACAACTTTATATGACAACAATACAATAAACACGATTAGGTCGCATTATCGATAATAAATTTATGGCATTATAAAGAGATGCCGATTAATTTATCTGCACTGTTGGGTGAGTTAAAAACAGTTGGATCCGGCGTATTCAATTATTCTGTGTGCTAAGGAGATAGTAATGGCAGCCACTCGCATTGAAAAAGACTCAATGGGACCTATCGAAGTACCTGCTGACCAATTATGGGGAGCGCAAACTCAGCGCTCACTGGAGCATTTCCGCATTTCTCAGGAAAAAATGCCTGTTGCATTGATTCATGCTCTTGCGTTAACCAAGCAGGCCGCGGCCAGTGTTAATATGGATCTGGGCCTTTTACCTAAGGAACGCGGTGATGCAATTATCGCTGCGGCGAAAGAGGTGTTGGAAGGTAAACACCCGACAGAATTCCCTCTCGCTATCTGGCAGACGGGTTCTGGCACTCAAAGTAACATGAACATGAACGAAGTGCTGGCGAACCGTGGTAGTGAGATCCTTGGTGGTCAAAGAGGTAATGAACGCCTGATCCACCCTAATGATGATGTTAATAAGAGCCAAAGCTCTAATGACGTCTTCCCGACAGCAATGCACGTTGCGGCAGTTATCGCATTACGTGAACACTTGTTGCCTGAGTTGAAAGTTCTGCAAAAAACGCTGGCAGATAAAGCCGAAGCATTTAGAGATATCGTAAAAATTGGCCGTACTCACCTACAGGATGCAACACCACTGACTTTAGGTCAGGAAATTTCAGGTTGGGCAGCAATGCTGGCTCATAACCTGAAACACATCGAAAACAGCATCCCTCATGTTTGTGAACTGGCGCTGGGCGGAACAGCGGTTGGTACAGGTCTGAATACTCACCCTGAATATGCCGTTCGTGTTGCGAAAAAAATCGCTGAATTATCCGGTCAGCCTTTTATCACTTCACCAAACAAATTTGAAGCATTAGGTACTTGTGATGCACTGGTTCATTCCCATGGTGCACTGAAAGGTCTGGCTTCATCATTGATGAAAATTGCCAACGATGTTCGCTGGTTGGCTTCCGGCCCTCGCTGCGGTATCGGTGAAATTTCTATTCCTGAAAATGAGCCGGGCAGCTCCATTATGCCGGGCAAAGTAAATCCGACTCAGTGTGAAGCTATGACTATGCTGTGCGCTCAGGTTATGGGTAACGATGTGGCTGTCAATATTGGTGGTGCGTCCGGTAACTTTGAACTGAACGTATTCCGTCCAATGGTGATTCATAACTTCTTGCAGTCTGTCCGTCTGTTGGCTGATGGTATGCGTAGCTTCAATGAGCATTGTGCTATTGGAATTGAGCCTAATCGTGATCGCATTACTCAATTACTGAATGAATCGCTGATGCTGGTAACTGCTCTGAATACCCATATTGGCTATGACAAGGCAGCAGAAATTGCTAAAAAAGCACATAAAGAAGGTCTGACTCTGAAACAATCAGCAATGCAGTTGGGTTACCTGACTGAAGCTGAATTTGACGCTTGGGTTCGTCCGGAAGATATGGTTGGTAGTATGAAGTAACTCTTGCCTATTAATGGCTGATGTGGAACCGGAGGTATTTCCTCCGGTTTTTTGCTTATATTTCCCGATAAAGATGTAAACGGGGGATTACTAGCTCAAGCGGTTTAGCTTTGGGTTTGTGGCGGTATTTGATTGTATTGGCGTTATAATTTGGCAGTGAACCTACTTTGGGGGTTACGTTACTATCTTTTGTATAAAAAGCGATGATGGGGAGAGGGCAGGCATATTGAACCTGCTTTTGTATTTCTGAGTACCAGACGCGTGCGATAGGCTGTACTTTTACTGGTCGTTTAATTTTCAAAACAACATCATCAGGCAACTTCTTAATATCGGTGATTTCCAATGCGACCAACGCGGTCCACTGATCGCTGGAGTAGGGGGGGACTGCACGACCGGAATTATAACTCTTTTCCAGCCTTTCCAGAATTTGTTGCTTTGTCACTTTATTAATGATGTTTTTATTGGCCCAACCAAAGTTGATAGTATCCGGATCTACAAGTGGGGTAATCGTTCGATAGGCATTTAAGGTAATTAAACCGCGTAAATGATCATGAACGAATTCAAACCGCTGTTCTTTGCTGACACCTGACTCCTTAGTTACTATATTTTCCAGTTCTGTTTTTAACTCGTTGACATCATTAATAATACTCATAGCCGCTTTATATTGTTGCTGGCTGACAGAAAAACATAATGCTCCTGGTAATCGGCTTGCGGCTTTGCTGCTGATATTGGGATGATTATGATGTATGAATAACTTCTGATAAAACCGTAAACCTAAGTTAAGGGCACCTTCACCTTGTAGAGGAGTGACTTCAATTTCAGTAATCTGATCATGTTCATCGCCTTTTTCAATTTGTGGTAATTGGAATACCCGGGCATCAATAAGGGGATATTTCATCAACAGTTCAGCTAATTCAGCTAATTTTTTTTCCTGTTTTTTAAAGCAAGAAGTAAGTGACTCTATTGAAAGGTATTTATTCATATTCGAACGCTCACACTCGTATTCTAGTGGATCTCCTCAATTTTAGTTACAACATACTTATTAAAACACAAAAAATCCAGTGTAACCTTCGAAAACAGAAGAAAATAAAGTCAAATAGGGAAGTTCATGGCAAATTATCTTTTAAATTGGTTATTGCCAATTATTTCTACATTATGATAAAAGCTAAAAATAGATGCTTGCTATCAGTGTCAGTGCGATTACTTCTCTCTTGGGAGAGTTTTTTGAAATCGGTTGGATAAAACGCTTTTCATTTCTCAAAACGTATGAGAAAAATTTTTATTTTTTATGGGCGTTATTCTGGGGTGGTTTGATATGAATAAACTAATTAAGCCAGTGAATTCTTTTAATAAAATTATTGATGCATTATTACCTTCTTCTGAAGAAATTTTATCCGATTTACCAACGCAAGGTTCATTAATTAAAATTGAGAATGAATTTGCCAAGTTTTTTTTACTAGTGCAGGGATATGTGAACATACGCAGAGTAGAAGATAATTTAATTATTTCGACTGTTTTTTCTCCTTATATCTTAGGGTTATCTTTTTATTCTGGATCAGAAACCTATTATTCTATCGAGCTTGGCCCTGATTGTAAGATATATCAATTGCCTCGTGTTAGTGCATTGAATGCAATAAAAAAACACGACCTTTACAGAGAGTGGATGAGAGTGATTTCATATAAAATGGCTTTCCTATATGCCAGAGATATGAGTATATTCCGTCACGGCGCTAAAGATATAGTATGTAGTCTATTATCCCGTCTTATCACGTTACCTGATGAATTCAGAGAAAATATCTCAGCTATTAAATATATAGAGCAGCGATGTACACTTTCGCGCAGTTGTATTCAGCGCATATTAGCTTCTTTGAAAAAAAGTAAAAATATTGAGATTATTGATGGTTATTTAGTAAAGGTGATTTTTTTGCCAACAGAATCATATTATTAATAATCATATCTGCCTTTTTTAAGTCAATTTTTTATTGATTGTACTTAACAATAATCGTTTTTATAATATATGATTATCTATATTTCTCTGGATTTTGAGAGGGTTCTGCCTCTCAAAATCCATTGGATATGTTTTGTTATGCTGCTAGTTTATTGAGCTTCATTCCTATATAAAAAGCTATTATTGTTAATAGTGAAATAAAAATAGCAACACCGTTCCATTGATAGTAAAACCAAAATATTCCACCTAATGTTCCTGATATACTCGAACCCGCATAATAACAGAACAGATAAAGTGATGAGGCCTGTGCTTTGGCTCGTTTAGTTCTTGCGCCTATCCATCCACTGGCTACGGTATGAGCGGCAAAGAAGCCCATTGTCAAAATTGTCATACCAAGGAACAAAGCCCAGAGAGAGGAAAAAACCATGATTAAATTACCAATCAGCATCATACTGATCGCAATGAGTAAAACCTTTCCTCGTCCATGCTTACTCAGTAATGAACCAGCTTTTGTTGCACTGTAAACACCTGTCAGATAAACAATGGATAATAATCCGACTACTGTCTGGCTCAAATGATAGGGAACATCTAATAACCGATAGCCAATATAGTTAAACATTGTAATAAAGCTTCCCATCAATAAGAAAGCTTCGGCGAATAAAAGGGGCAATCCTTGATCGCGGAAATGTAATTTCAGATTAATAAATAATGTCTTAGGCTTCAGAGAACTGGATTTAAAATGTTGGGAGGAAGGAAGCATCACCCAAAATACGATAGCGGCAATAAGTGAAAATGAACCTAATAAAATGACAGCGAGATGCCAGGAATAATAATCTGTCATTACACCGGTTACTAATCGCCCACTCATTCCACCAAATGAATTTCCACTGATATACAGTCCAATCGATAAGGCTGCGCAACTCGGATGAATTTCTTCACTTAGATAAGTCATTGCAACGGCCGCTACGCCGCTTAAAGACAAACCTACCAAAGCCCGGATAATTAAAAAACCATACCAACTGGTAGTCATGCTACTTAAAAGTGTAAGTAAGGAAGCGAAAATCAGAGAGATAACTATCACATTTTTACGACCAATTGCATCAGACAGAGGGCCAGTGATCAATAATCCCAGTGATAACATGCCAGTAGATAATGAGAGAGCTAAGCTGCTATTAGCCGGTGAAACTGAAAACTCTTTCGATAAGATAGGTAATATAGGTTGGATAAAGTAAAGCAGGGCAAAAGTTGCCAACCCGACCGCAAAAAATGACAAAGTAACACGTAGGTAGGCAGGGTCGCTGCTCTGTATGTAGCCACTATGTTCCCTATAACGAACTTCTTTTTCAGTATCTCGTGTAACATCAGCATTTACTGAATTTCTACTGATATCAGAGATTGTACCCATTCTACTTCCTTAAAATCCCTTCATTCAGGATTTATACTAAGAGGCTAAAAAAACGTTAATGTTTTGTTTCATAAAAAGGTTCCGGGATAAGGGTAGGAAGTTGTCAATATTTTGTCTAATATATTAATAATAATAAATGATATTTTAAACATATCAATTGACGGAAGATGATGAATATTAATATTGAATTAAGGCACTTACGTTATTTTATTGCGGTTGCAGAAGAATTGCATTTTGGGCGAGCAGCAGAACGACTGAACATTTCACAGCCTCCATTAAGCCAGCAGATCCAGTCTCTTGAAGCAAATATTAAAGCTAAATTGCTGGCACGTAATAATCGTACTGTTACCCTTACACCAGCGGGTCATATGTTCCTCAAAGAGGCCTATCAGATATTATCTCAAGTTGATGCTGCGGCAACTAAAGCAGCCAGAATGCAGCAGGGTGAATTAGGCGAAATATCAATCGGTTTCACATCCACCACACCTTTTATGCATAAAGTGGCGCTTAGTTTACGTCAGTTTCGGGAGCGTTACCCTGATGTATCGGTTCATATGCATCAGATGAACACCAAAACTCAGATTGCTCCATTGCAGACTGGTCGGATTGATATCGGGATCATGCGTAATACGTTATTACCTGATAATTTGCAGCACCGGCTATTGTTTCGTGAACGTTTTATGCTCGCTGTGTACGATGGCCATCCTTTACTAGAGCGTGTAAACGAAGGGATCACAATAAAAATGCTATCTGAATACCCTTTGGTGTTTTTTGAACGAGATGTGGGAACGGCTTTATATGATGAAATTATTGCATTGTTTATCAGTGCCGGAGTATCTCCGATGATTTCACAAGAAGCGGGTGAAGCGATGACTATACTTGGCCTTGTTGCCGCTGGTTTGGGAATTAGTATTGTTACGGAATCATTTATACGGATGAAAATCGATGGGGTGCAATATATTCCGTTAGCTCATACGTCGGTTCACTCTGAAGTGTGGCTGGTTAACCATAAAAAACGGCAGAACAATCCGGCAGTAGAGAGGTTAACTGATCTATTGCTCTCAAATATCTACAGTTGACAGAGAGTGGTTAAACAAACGTAACAATCACGAGAAATTCGTGTGAAAGATCACATTTTTGTTCTAAACGGATATCTTCAAATTTAAACAACGACATAATCATTACTAATTATTTAGAGGTGTAAATTAAATAGCGGGAGGCTCAGTGAGTATAGACGTACAACCAAGCCATGTTGACCAAATCAAACAGATTAATCTTGGTTTGGTTTACGGTTTAATAGATCAATATGGGCCTATTTCACGTATTGCACTTTCTAAAAAATCTCAGTTAGCACCTGCCAGTATTACAAAAATTACCCGAGAACTGTTCGATGCTCACTTAGTGAAAGAAGTTGAATTTCCTGATCTAGGGTTTCGTGGGCGTCCGGCAATCGGGTTAAAAACCGACAGTAAAGGATGGCAATTCTTATGTATACGGATTGATAAAGATAGCATTGTATTTGGGCTTAGAGATTTGGGAAATAACCTTATTATTGAAGAAGAGCTATCCTTATCTGCTTCTGAAAACCAGTCTTTTTTGAATTGTCTTGCTGAGCTGATCGACAATTTTTTTTCCCGGCATCAATCCCACCTTGAACGTTTAACGGCTATCAGTGTGACCACAAACGGGATTGTTGACCCGATTAATGGAATTATTCATAACTCACCGCATTACAGTATCCAGAATCTTCCTCTCAACACATTTTTATACCGACGTATCGGCGTGCCGGTTTTTTTGCAGCATGGTATTACCGCATGGACAATAGCTGAATCTTTATATGGTGCAGGGAAGGGATGCCAGAACATTATTCAGATTGTTATTGATGATAACGTTGGTGTTGGCATTATGATCGCCGGGAAAATGCTTCATGCAGGAAATCAGAGTGTTGTTGAAATTGGGCATACTCAGGTCGAACCTGATGGCGAGCGTTGCTATTGTGGCAATACGGGCTGTCTGGAAACCGTTGTCGGCATTAAAAATATTTTGCTGAAAGCACGAGAACTAGCCAGCCAATACCCCGATTCATTAATATCTCCGGCAACGCCTCTGACAGTGGAATTGCTTTGTCTGGCAGCTAATCAGGGTGATCCTCTGGCAACAGAGATTATCCGGGGTGTAGGGGAAAGAATAGGGCACATCATGGCGATTATGGTCAATATCTTCAATCCCGATAAGATATTGATTGGTTCACCGCTGAATGAGGCGAAACATATTCTTTATCCTGTCATTCAACAGAAAATAACGCAGCTTTCACTTCCCGGATACAGCCAAAGAGTCAATATAACAGCGACCGCATTTGCTAATTCAGGAACCTTACCAGCCGCATCATTGATCAAGCAATCCTTGTACAGTGGTCATTTACTGCTCGAAATTATGCAGGGATAGCACACATCAGGCAAAACATTGAGCTAACGCAATCCCTATCTCAAACACTTCACCTAAACTTCAACTCAGTTCTCTAGTTACAGCAAAGAGTAACCAGTCTAATCGGTTATTACGGAAATAAATTTATGTTAACGCGCTTATTTGTTACAGGCACGGATACCAACATCGGTAAAACGGTTGTTACCCGCGCATTACTGCAATTGTTTAATCATGAAAAGGAAATTGCTGTAGGGTATGAACCTATAACAGGGGAAGGAACTTCGGTTGATTTTGCTCAAATGACTGACTGTCTTAATAAGCTGAGTCATAAGGCAGATCGTGTGATTGTTGACGGAAATGGTGGCTGGCGAGCGTTATTACAAGATAATTCTTTCTATTCTGACTGGGTTGTGAAAGAAAAACTACCCGTAATTTTGGTTGTCGGTATTCAAGCCGGGTGTGTTAATCATGCCATTTTGACTGCACAATCCATTATCAGTGATGGTGTGCCATTGCTTGGTTGGATAGCTAATCGCATCAATCCTGGTTTAGCACATTACGCTGAAGTACTGGAAAGGTTACGTTGTCACATACCAGCCCCTCAACTGGGTGAAATTCCTTATCTATTAAGGCCAGAAGAGCGGGAATTACCCCATTATCTGGATAGCACCGTTATATCGACGTTTGATCATCTGTGAATACAAGAAGGGAGTGAGCACAGCAGCACTCCCTTCTTGTGATGTCATTACTTGTGGCGATAGATTAGTGAGTAGATTGGCTTTCGTCATTAGTGTGAAGAAGTCGGGTATAAATAATTTTCTGTTTGCCACGGTTACAGCTTCCAACGACTTTCTCATCACTGTTAACCACTTGATCATTATCGATAACTTCAAGCTTAAAGTTTGCTTGTTTAACGCCGTTGTTAATAATTTTCTGCGCTATTTGCTCTTTTAGAACATCACATGTTACAACTTTATTTGTCACTACATTGGATTGCGGATTTTGATCTTGTGATGCCTGAGTTACAAAAGATGTAGCTGCAGTCATTAAAATAGCCCCGGCTAGTAAGAATTTTTTCACCTTATCTCCTTGTTTTATTGGTATGAGTATAGCCTATTCAGGATTAATAGGGCGACCTGTATTCACATCCAGACAGCGCTTTGTTTTTGGTTCCCAATAAGCATTCAGGTTGAAGTTTTTCAAACAAGCATCCTCATTGTCAACGTCATTCTCATATTCTTCAAATCTCTTTTCTTTGCGTTTATTAATTTTATTACGTAAATCACGTTGTGCGTTCCACTCTTCTCTATCCTGTCTGGCTGTCTCTCTGGTTATAGAATTCTCACCACCGCCATTAATAATGACGCAGTTATCTGATGTGCAAGGATTAGATCTGGATAGTGCAGGAGTTTGCCAAAATAGTAGTAAAAGAAGGGCAATGGCAGGGAAGTACTTAGATATTAAGGGATTATGAACATTCATGCTTTAACCTCTCTCACAAAGTATTCATTGAATGATACCCGAAATAATTGAAACCTCTTTTAAAGAGCCGCCTTATTATTTCGGGTATAAAATAACACCTATACCATTACCCATTGATCAACAGATTAAATTTTTAAGCTCTATGTATAGTCAGGCCTGCAAATGTCTGGCAAACAGGCATCATTTCTAATGTATTAATATTGACGCGACCTGGCAGGTTAGCAACCCAGAATACAGCTTCTGCAATATCATCCGCAGTCAGTGCATCTGCGCCTTCATAGGTTTTATTCACTTTTTCACCATCACCTTTAAAGCGAACCTGAGAAAACTCCGTTCCTCCGACCAAACCCGGTTCAATATCTGTAACCCGAACTTTCTTCCCTTGTAAATCAGCACGAAGACCCAGGCTGAACTGTTTTACAAATGCTTTGGTAGCACCGTAAACGTTACCGCCGGCATATGGCCAGCTTGCTGCAACTGAACCAATATTAATAATATGACCATGATTCATTTTTACCATGTTAGGTAATAAGGCGCGGGTCATATTCACTAAGCCTTTTGTATTGGTATCAATCATCGTTTCCCAATCATCAAGGTTAGCCTGATGAGCGGGCTCCAGCCCTAATGCCAGACCTGCATTATTCACGAGAATATCGATATTACGTAAGTTATCAGGCAAATCCTGCATCACTTTCTCTATTGCAGCACGATCTTTCACATCCAGTTGTATAGGATAAAATTTTTCACCTAATTCTTCCCTTAATTTATCCAGACGTTCTTTACGACGCCCGGTAGCAATAACGATGGAACCATGTTCAATAAATTTTCGTGCAATTGCTTCACCAAAACCAGCTGTTGCTCCAGTCACAAAAACAATCATAGTCGTCCCCTTTTACCGATTATTAACTAATTTTCCTATTTAACTATTAATTAGAGAAAGTTATTTATCTTTAGTCAAGAAAGAATTTAATAAGTTCTTTAGTTGTGATGACCAAAGGAAGGGTGTTCAGATCCCATTGATTAATGTAACCATATGATATTGATTTGATTTACTGATTTTTCATCTTCATAAAACAATGGGAGTCATTTCGATAATTAACCATAATGAGTTATTTTATGGGTTGCAGAAAATCATGGGAATACAATATTAATTCCCTGCCACTTGCAGCAGGGACGCTGGCCCTTAATTTTAATGGCTTGAACTATTTAATGAATAGCCCAAATCTCTGTAGCTGATTGATTTGGTTAAAAACTCACCATAATATTTATTTTCTTCTACAGTATCATTTGCAGAATATTTGCCATATATTGTAGATAAATCAATGGTTACTTGGTTAATTTCTTCCCAGAGTTTATCGTAAATATTCGGATTGTCGGAAGATTTAATCTGATTTAATAATGAAACCAATTTTTCTGCTTCTTTCTGGGTCATGCTCCCAATGATTAGATCTTGTGATAAACTCCCTACTTTTTATTCTGGGTGAGATATGGCTAAAGTGGATGTGATTTGTCGTTACTGTCATAA
>NZ_CAWNQH010000075.1:30366-49039 GCF_963876495.1 Xenorhabdus sp. KJ12.1 | reverse complement strand
TGCAGAGCAAAATAATGGGATCAGACGGGAATGAGCCAGCAGAAGCGCCTGTTCCCAGAGATTGACAGGTGAGGCCATAGGGCACCTCCCTTAGGATGAAGAAGAAAGAAGATAGCTATCATGACACAATGCCGGTTACGACTGTAGTACTAGGAGCATTTTTCTATACTATAGTAAGCCATGTCTGATTTTCTCCAGTTCGTATTTTTACGATTTTATGGGGTGCTTCAAGAGCAGGGCAAGATCGCGAACGTTTTTCAGTCAAAAATAAATCGATTGCTCCGAAAGGATAGCTGTGATCTTATACTCTCTTTTTGAGAGAAAAAACCATGCACTTTGACATTTTCACCGAACATTTCTCTGAGATTGAAGATCCTCGCCAAACAGCCAAAGTCACTTACCCTTTATTTGACATCTTGTTTGCCTCGCTGTGTGCGGTGATTGCCGGGGCGGAAGGTTGGAGTGATATTCAGGAATATGCCGAAGGTCATCATGAATGGTTTATAAAACAAGGCATGCTTAAAGAGGGCGTTCCTGTGGATGATACCATTGCCCGGGTTATCGCTCACATTAAACCCGAACAGTTTAATTACTGATTTATCAACTGGATGCAGTCAGTTCATCAATTGACTCAAGGGGAGTTGATCGCCATTGATGGCAAAGTATTACGTGGCTCGTACAACCGTGAAGATCGCTATTCAACCCTCCATCTGGTGAGCGCTTATGCTACCGCCAACAAACTGGTTCTTGGTCAGGTCAGGACCCAACTAAAATCCAATGAAATTACCGCGATCCCTGAATTGATTAAGCTGTTGGAGCTAAAAGGCGCACTTATTTCTATTGATGCCATGGGATGCCAAACTCAGATAGCCCAAGAAATTATTGATGCAGGGGCTGACTATTTCCTCAGTGTGAAGGATAACCAACCTACCCTCCAGCGTGCCGTTAAGGATGCATTGGCCAACCAACTTTCAGTCCCCGCCAAAAGAGAAAAAGTTAAAATAGAGCAAGGGCATGGACGCATAGAAATCAGGGAAAGTCATATCATGAGCGCAGGCTCTTTGACAGCCCGTTTTCCGGAGTGGCCAGAATTAAAAACCCTCGGTGTTGTAGTCGGTTATCGACAAGAAAAAGGAAAGCCAGCCAGTTTGGAGTATCGATATTACATCAGTTCAGCGGCGTTAACGGAAGAAGCTTTTGCCCAGGCAGTACGCCACCATTGGCAAATCGAGAATAACCTTCATTGGGTTCTTGACGTCTCCTTTCGGGAAGATAATTGCCAAATCTACCGTAAACATGCGGCAGAAAAGATAGAATAAGGAAAAACGTCATGAAGGTATTGATAGCAAAAAATGAGGTGGGTACAAAGCATCATAGTCATTATATTGAAAACGCAATACATCGCTTGGCAGATAAATTAATTGAACGGGATGTTGAAGTTGTTATTGCGGACTCTTTTGATGATAGCTATACGATAATTGCCGCTAATGAACCCATTGATTGCTTAATGGTTAGTTGTGCATTGATGGATGATGATTTATATCAGCAGATCCAAAAATTACTGAATAAGTTATTTGAGCGTCAGGAAGATGTACCGGTATTCTTATTAAGTGATCGGGAAAAGGCGGTCTTTTTACTGGACCATGCGATGTTGGAACAATTAACTGAATTCGCATGGATACTTGAAGATTCCTCAGATTTTATTACGGGCAGGGCTATTGCTGCGATGCACCGTTATCGTCAGCAATTATTGCCGCCATTAATGTCAGCTTTGATGAATTACAGAAAAATCTATGAATATTCATGGGCTGCACCGGGGCATCAGGGAGGAGTAGGTTTTAATAAAACGCCTGTTGGTCGTATTTATCATGATTATTATGGAGAAAATCTTTTTCGCTCTGATATGGGAATTGAACGATCTTCTTTGGGGTCATTGTTGGATCACACCGGAGCATTCGGCGAGAGTGAAAAAAATACAGCCAGAGTGTTTGGTGCCGATCATTCGTATTCTGTTGTAGTCGGAACATCGGGTTCTAACCGAACTATTATGCAGGCCTGTATGACAGAAGATGATATCGTCATTATTGACCGTAACTGTCATAAATCCATTGAACAGGGGCTGATCCTGACAGGCGCAAAGCCGGTTTATATGCTACCAAGCCGTAATCGATACGGTATTATCGGCCCGATTTATCCGCAGGAAATGGAGACAAAAACACTCCAGAAAAAGCTGAAACAGAACCCGCTGACCAAAGATATGGTGAAGAAAAAACCTGTCTACACTGTGGTGACAAACTGTACTTATGATGGCGTTTGTTATAACGCCAAACATGTACCAAACCTGCTGGATAAAAGCGTTGATAGAATTCATTTTGATGAAGCATGGTATGGTTATGCTCGTTTTAATCCTGTCTATCATGACCATTATGCCATGCGGGGTGACCCAAAAACACATAAAGGGCCAACCGTTTTTGCTACACATTCATCCCATAAACTCTTGAATGCACTATCACAGGCCTCTTTTATCCATGTGCGAGATGGCCGTAATCCGATAGATTTTTCAAGATTTAACCAAGCCTATATGATGCATGCGACAACGTCACCTCTGTATGCGATCTGTGCTTCAAATGATATTGCTACTTCAATGATGGACGGTAACAGTGGTTATTCGCTTACTCAGGAAGTTATTGAAGAAGCAGTCGATTTTCGTCAGGCATTAGCACGTTTGTATCGGGATTTCAGTAAAAAAGGTGACTGGTTCTTTAAACCGTGGAATCAGGAGCAAGTGACAGATCCTGCCACAGGCAAGAAAATGCTTTTTGCAGATGCTCCGCGGGATTTGCTGACCACAAAACAGAGCTGCTGGACGATGAACCCCGGTGACAGTTGGCATGGGTTTGAAGATCTGCCGAATGACTGGAGTATGCTTGATCCAATTAAAGTCAGTATTCTCACTCCGGGTATGGGAGACAACGGCAAGTTATTGAAACAGGGGGTGCCGGCAGCACTGGTGACAGCATGGTTAAGCCAGCATGGTATAGTTCCGACGCGTACTACAGATTTTCAGATCATGTTCCTGTTTTCAATGGGAATTACCAAAGGGAAATGGGGCACATTACTTAATACCCTGCTTTCATTTAAACATCATTATGATGCTAATACGCCTTTGAGTAAGGTATTTCCTGATTTAGTCCACGACTATCCGGATGTCTATAGCACGTCAGGAGTAAGAGATCTAGGCGACAAAATGTTCGCTTACTTACACAAAAATAACCCCGGTGAGAAACTGAATCAGGCATACGCGATGCTGCCTGAAGTTGACATGATACCTAGGGCAGCCTATCAGGCGATTGTGACCAATGATGTGGAATTGGTCGCGCTCGATAAACTTCCTCATCGTATTGCCGCGAACTCAATTATTCCTTATCCACCCGGTATTCCTATGCTGATGTCAGGGGAAAACTTCGGTGATAAAAATAGTCCGCAGATTAGCTATCTGCATGCATTGCAAAAATGGGATCATGAATTTCCCGGCTTTGAGCATGAAACGGAAGGGACGGAAATCATTAATGGTATCTACCACGTTATGTGCGTAAAGCGTAAGGGAAAATAAATTATGGCTACAGTTGCGGAATCAACAAAAGTGGGTTTGATCCCCGTTACATTAATGGTAGCGGGAAATATCATGGGATCGGGTGTTTTTCTACTGCCGGCGAGTCTGGCGGCAACAGGAGGAATAGCGATTCTTGGATGGCTGGTTACCATCATTGGTGCCGTCGGGTTATCCATTGTCTATGCCAAGATTTCTTCGCTGGATGATAGCCCGGGCGGTTCTTATGCTTATGCAAGGAGAGCTTTCGGGCCATTTTTAGGTTATCAGACTAACGTCCTTTACTGGCTGGCCTGCTGGATTGGTAATATCGCGATGGTTGTGATTGGAGTAGGCTATATCAGCTACTTTTTCCCCATTCTGAAAGATCCGGTTATTTCAACATTTACCTGTATAGCAATACTGTGGATATTTGTTTTCCTGAATATTATTGGGCCTCATGTCATTACCCGAGTTCAGGCGGTTGCGACAACTCTGGCTCTGATCCCGATTGTCGCCGTTGCTGTATTTGGCTGGTTTTGGTTCAACGGTTCAACCTATATGGATGCCTGGAACGTTAGCGGCATGAACACGTTTAGCGCCATTCAAAGTACCTTAAACGTAACATTATGGTCTTTCATCGGTGTTGAAAGTGCCTCAGTTGCTGCTGGTGTAGTTAAAAATCCCAAACGAAATGTACCGATTGCCACGATTGGTGGCGTGTTAATTGCTGCTATGTGTTATGTCTTATCCAGCAGTGTGATTATGGGGATGATCCCGAACGCGAGTCTGGTTATTTCATCTTCGCCATTTGGTGATGCTGCCCGTTTGGCGCTGGGGGATACAGCCGGCGCAATCGTTGCATTCTGTGCAGCAGCAGGCTGTTTGGGGTCATTGGGGGGATGGACATTGCTTGCTGGTCAGACGGCAAAAGCCGCAGCTGATGATGGTTTATTTCCTAAAGTCTTTGCCAAAGTGAACAAAGCAGGAACGCCGGTGGTAGGTCTGTTGATACTGGGTGTTTTAATGACTGTTGTCCAATTCAGCAGTATCTCTCCTAATGCGGCAAAAGAGTTCAGTCTGGTTTCATCTGTTTCAGTGATTTTTACCCTGATACCTTATCTGTATACCTGTGCGGCATTATTGTTACTTGGTCACGGTCATTTTGGTCAGGAAAAAGGGCGTTATATTGCGGTTACATTCATCGCCTTTGTTTACTGTATCTGGGCTGTAGTGGGTACAGGAGCAAAAGAAGTTGTCTGGACGCTGGTGGCTATGATGGTCATCACAGCCATGTATACCTTTAACTACAATACAAAACACCCGGCTCCTTTTCCGTTAGAGAAAAAAGATTAACCTAATTTATATTTAAAAAGGTGCTGCATATCAGCACCTTTTTTGTTTTATTTTTTAGGCTAAACTGATTTCGTTAATACAATATATTGCAGGCTGGGGGGATATAGAACCCCAATATATATTGAAATCCACTGAATATAACTATTTGTTTATTAGCCTGGTTTAACCCTAAGATGTTGAGTTGTTAGACAACTCACAGTAAGTAGTACCGGATCTTAATATACTCGTAGAATCAGCTAATTTAGGTAGTTGAGTTAATAGGAGCGTGCATTATGTACAGAACTATTTTATTACCGGTAGATATCTCTGAGGATGAACTGACAAGCAAAGCTGTTCACTGCGCGCTTAACATAGCCAGAGAAACAGGTGCTAAATTACATATTTTACATGTATTACCCATTTCATCCGCGATTATTAATGCTTACGCATTAGGCTATATGGAAATTAAAGATAAAGCGACTATTACTGCTGAGAAGGATCTGGGCAAGCTGGTTGCTTCCATTGATCTACCTGCTGAGCGTATTAGTTACTCTATTGCTTTTGGTTCACCAAGAGATGAAATCACTGCCACGGCTGATGAGCTGGGCGCTGATCTTATTGTGATTGGTTCAAGGCGGCCGAATATTACTACTCATTTACTGGGCTCCAACTCTGCGGCAGTCGTCAGATATGCGAAGACGTCCGTATTGGTTGTGAGGTAGTTATCTGAATTAACTGTTGCAGCTTAGCGGTTATTAGTGGTTTTTGTTGTGGTTTCACTAATTGTAAAAACGTAATGGTATGGCGGCTATACCCCACGCATTTCAAGATGCAGCCAAAAAAAGCTACGGCTTGGAAAACGATGGGAAATATTCGATTACAGGGGAGTAAATATGTATAAAACGATTTTGGTTCCAATAGATATTGCTGAAGATCACCTGACTGACAATGCACTCAAGCATGCGGAGTTTTTGGCAAAAATTTCTGATGCAAAGGTTCATCTGTTTCACTCGGTGCCTGATATTTCGAGATTTTCTGTAAGCTATAGCTATCATTATGATTTACTGAGCGCCTTTGCGAAAAAAGCCATTGCAAATTCCGAAGAGGAACTCAAGAAAGTTGTAGAAAAAATCAACTTACCGAAGGATAAAGTATCATTTTCCGTCGCCTTTGGCTCACCAAGAGATAAAGTACTCTCTACTGCCCGTGAAATCGGGGCTGATCTGATCATTGTCGGTTCACGCAGGCCTGATATTTCAACTCATCTACTGGGTTCTAACGCATCGGGGATTGTGGGGTACGCGAATATTTCCGTATTAGTTGTTCGTTAAGCTAAGTTGCACCAATATTTATTAACCCCGTCAGATATTTTTATCTGGCGGGGTTAATAGTCAATGGCAGTAAATATTATTTTTTCTTATGTTTATGGAAGGGTATACTATGTCTTATTCTACTGTTGTGGTAAGTGCTTTAAAATATATGCTTGAAACAGATAATGTTACTACTTCAGATATTGAAAGCTATTTTTCTCATGATTATATTCAGGTAGCCAATGGCAATGAGCTTCTCTTCAATGATTTTGTTTCACATATTAACGTATTAAAAGAAGCTTTAATAAGTACGAATATTAATATTTTATCCGTAGCAGAAAATGGAAATAATGTTCATACCCATCACTTAGTCAAGGTAGTCAAAAAAGATGGAACTCATGCGGAATTTGAAGTATTTGCCAGATTCCTGCTTAGCGAAGGAAAAATTACCCACTGTTATGAACTGACCAGAAAGATCATCGGTGATGAACAGGATGATGATTTGGGGTTTAGGAAATAATATCGTTTATTATAACTTTAATATCGCTTAACTTTTATTATGTCAGTTTTAAGTATTAATTAATCTTAACAGATTAGCAATAAAGGGAGCCATTAATTCAACGATGGTTCCCTTTGCTTATTTTTCAGACATGTAATGTAGTCATTGTTCATCAGAAAATGAATTTAAAGTAATATCTAACTGATTTTTACCTGCGATGATAACCTGAATTTGTAAGTTATTTTCTGAAGTATTAATTGTGTTAATTGTAACTTCTTCATTTCCTGAATATTTTTTCACAACATCCAGTAGCTCGTGTTCAAGCTGTTCAATTTTAGTGTTAATTGTCATTTATGGTATTAAATATTCTAAAGTTGATTTAATTTTACCCAAATAAATTGAGTGCAATAGCTTAATAAACAAGGTATTTGAGCCTTTAAAGTTGTAATAAATTAACTTATTCGATGAATTAAGTGATATTAGTTTTGACAAACTAAAATAACAAACTGGCACTGTAATAAAAATTAAGCAAGATTTGAAACATAAAAAATGTGTCATTTATTTGTCTATTCAGGCAGGATAACAGATTGGTATTATACAACAAGTAAATAGGTATTATTTTGAGCAATAATATTCGCCTTTGGGCAAATTATCTTTTATTTTTTGGGTTTATTGTATCTTTTAACGCATGGAGTGCCCCGGCCAACTTTGAGCAGGCTAAAGTCGAATCGCGAAAATATGTTTATGCTGGGCTGGAAAAGTCAGGTATTGGTACTTTGTATTGTGGCTGCGATTGGCAATGGGTTGGTAAAAGTGGTGGACGCGTTGACTTACCTTCATGTAACTATCATGTAAGGTCGCAGCAGAATCGAGCTGAACGCATCGAGTGGGAGCATATTGTGCCAGCATGGGTATTCGGTCATCAGAGACAATGTTGGCAGAATGGCGGGAGAAAAAACTGTGTTGATAGTGACCCGGCATTTCGTGTAATAGAATCGGATCTGCATAATCTGGCCCCTTCTATTGGTGAAGTAAACGGGGATCGCAGCAATTTAGGGTATGGAATGGCTGCCAGAAATCTGCCCAACATGTATGGTGCCTGTAGTAGTAAAGTTGATTTTAAATCACGTTTGTTTGAGCCGCGTGACAAAGTGAAAGGTATGGTGGCCAGAGTTTATTTCTATATGCATGATCGCTATAACCTGACAATGTCGCGTCAGCAGCAGCAGTTAATGATGGCCTGGGATCGGCAATATCCTGTGGAAGCCTGGGAGCGTGAAAGAGATAATCGTATCGCCCGGATTATGGGGCACCACAATCCATTCGTTACTGGAAGCAAAAAGTGGCAGTTAGGGCATAAAAATTCAGGTCAGGGGATTACCGGGCAAACTGATAGCCGAAATGTAAATGCTGCACGGTCAGTATCAGAACCGGTTTCAGTGACTAAATCAACAGCTAAATCCGCTGAAAATGAAGCGATTAAAGGGAATAAAAATAGCATGATATATCATCTTTCTCATTGCTCAGGGTATAAAACCACGTCAGAGAAAAATGCGGTTTATTTTCGTTCAGAATCTGAAGCCCAGAAAGCCGGGTATCATTTGGCCGCTAATTGTAAAAAATAATTAACACTGGCTGAGTTGTTATTTTATGTTTTTATTGCTTTGTGATTTATCAATCAAAAGTTAAAAAATGTTTCAGTAAAATTTAAATTGTTACCTTGTCATAAATAAAAAATTGTCATTATACTGACATCATAGTCCGCTAAATTTAGTCTGGTTACGGTAAAGCGGATATGCGAGGAATGCCGATGACAGATACTGAAACAATTACAATTCAGTCAGGAAGTGAACCGGTGATGAAGACCGAACTGCCAACAGAAAGGCGGTTGTCTCATCACCGGTTTTTTTATGGGTCTTAATGAGCTGAAAAGGGAGCTCACTTCTATTCAATATAACGCAGTTATTCTATATCGGTGATAGAACACCGCAAGTGTGAAGCCAACGATAAGGTGTGCGACTATGAGTAGACAAAAAGCAGTGATGAAATCTCGCCGCGAAGTCAGGAGAATGCTAAAAAAAGATATGCGTCAGTCTCGTTATCGCAATGATAATAATGTTACCTCATTAGTACAGATTGGCGGAGTAGAAGCGATTGGAATGGCACGTGAAAACAGGGATACCTCTGAAATTCGCCCACGCAATGAAGTGCAGTACCGTTACATGCGCGCTATTAAGAATAAACAATTGGTTATTGCTGATGGTGAAGCGGGTTGTGGCAAAACGTTTATCAGTACAGCAATGGCAGCAGATGCACTGATTAATAAAGAGGTTGATAAAATCATCGTGACACGTCCGGTATTGCAGGCGGAAGAAGACTTGGGTTATCTGCCGGGCGATGTGGCAGAAAAGTTTGCGCCATATTTCCGCCCAGTTTATGAGGTGTTATTAAAACGTATGGGCGCATCGTTTTTGCAATACTGTCTTCGTCCTGAAATTGGAAAAGTTGAGATAGCTCCTTTTGCTTATATGCGTGGCAGGACATTTGAAAATGCGTTTGTGATCCTTGATGAAGCACAAAATGTGACGATTAATCAAATGAAAATGTTTTTAACCCGGTTGGGAGAAAACGTAACTGTTATTGTGAATGGAGATATCAGCCAGTGCGATTTACCGGACAGCACCAAATCAGGGCTGGCAGATGCGCTGGAACGTTTTTTTAATGATGAAGCAATTGGTGTAATTCATTTTTCTCAGGAAGATTGTGTGCGCTCTAAGTTATGTCAAAAAGCATTGCAGGCTTATAGTTCTCCAGTCTAATTGAGAATAAAGATTGCTCAGAAGAGTAATTGAAAGGGTGAAGGATATGTAGCTCAACAAAACGGCTTCATTTATTGCTTTCTATATTATGTTGCAATTATGAAGCCGTTAAATATTTGTAGAAAGAATCCGAATAACTAAATCAAATATCTAATATAAAAATATTGCTATTGATTATGTTCTAATAAAATCAGGCAGAAAATGAATAATTACTTAACCTTCATTCCGGCTGCTGTCATTAAGAAACGGAATAAAGTCGAGACGGCATAAAGCGTTAATACACTACAACACCAGATAGTTATCATCCAGCCCAATCGTTTCCATAGCGGAGAATGTGAATGTTCTGTGTTAGTGGTAGCCTTGTTCATGGGTGATTTTTCCTCGGAAGACATAATAACTCCAATAGGTATAAGTCAATATTATTGGGATGATAAATAGTGCACCGACAAGCATAAAACCCAGAGACTCAGGAGGAGATGCAGCCTCTTCGTAGCTGATAAAAGGGGGAATGATATTTGGCCAGATGCTGATCCCTAACCCGCTGAACCCCATGAATACGAGTAATAATGCTGCTAAAAACGGCGTGTAATGACCGCCATTCTGGTTCGCAACCAGCAGTTTCCAGCCTGACCATAAAACCAGTAATGGCACAGGCAGAAAGAAAAACAGGTTAGGCAGACTAAACCAGCGATCAGCAATAGCTGGCTGAGAAAGCGGTGTCCAGACACTGACGATAGTGATGATTACCAGCATCAGTAAAGTTAATGGACGCAGAAGCCTGAGCATTTTTTTCTGCAAATGCCCTTCGGTTTTCATCACCAGCCAGCCACATCCCAGTAGCCCATAAGCGATAAGCAGACCAAAACCGCAAAATAACGGAAAGGGTGAAAGCCAATCGAAGCTCCCACCAATATAGGTACGATTTTCTACAGGAAAGCCTTCAATAACAGCCCCGACGACGACACCCTGTATAAAAGTCGCAATGATTGAACCGGCAATAAATGCTTTATCCCAAATCGGCTGATGTTTTGGCGCGGATTTGAAACGGAACTCGAACGCTACGCCGCGGAATATCAGCCCTAATAACATAAGAGTTAATGGAATTGCCAGCGCATCCAGAATCACCGCATAGGCCAGAGGAAAAGCACCGAATAGACCTGCGCCACCCAACACCAGCCAGGTTTCGTTACCATCCCAGACGGGGGCAACAGAATTCATCATTAAATCACGATCTGCCTGCCCCTTAATCATGGGATATAAGATACCTATACCAAGATCAAAGCCATCCATCACGATATACATCATGGTACTGAAGATGATAATCAGGAACCAGATTAGAGGAAGATCAATACCCATTTGTTAACTCCTTATTGGGGCCTTTACGGATCAGTTTCATCATATAAGCATAACCAGTCCCGAAAACAGCGCCGTAGACGATAAAGAAGATAAGCAGGCTGATGCTCATATGGAATTCGCCATGAGCAGATACCGCATCTTTCGTGCGCATCAGGCCATAGACAACCCACGGTTGACGGCCGATTTCCGTGGTGAACCATCCGGCGAGTATGGCAATCAGACCGGAAGGTGCCATCAGAAGCATAAAGCGGAGAAACGCCCGGCTCTGGTACAACCGTTTTTTATAGCGCAGCCACAACCCCCAGACTCCCGCCAGAATCATTAATAATCCCAGTCCGACCATCACCCGGAATGACCAGAACACCATAAAAGCATTAGGACGATCTTCTGGTGCAAATTCTTTTAATGCCGGAACCTGTTTATCAATGCTGTGTGTCAAGATAATACTGGCAAGGTAGGGAATTTTGATGGCGTAACGGGTCTCTTCTGCTGCTTGGTCGGGAATACCGAATAGAATGAGCGGAGTGGCTTCGCCGGGATGGTTTTCCCAATGGCCTTCCATCGCAGCAACTTTGGCAGGCTGATGTTTCAGGGTATTCAGACCATGTAAATCACCGATAAACGCCTGTAACGGAGCAATGATCAGAATCAGCCACATCGCCATTGACAGCATTTTTTTCATGGCGGACGAATCATTGCCTTTCAGCAAATGCCAGGCAGCGGAAGCGGCAATAAAGAACGCAGAAGCGAGAAATGCTGCTGTTCCCATATGCAGCAAACGATAAGGAAAAGAGGGGTTGAAGATAACGGCCAGCCAATCTACGGGAACAATCTGGTTATCAATAATTTCATGGCCTTGTGGCGTCTGCATCCAGCTATTGGATGCCAGTATCCAAAATGTAGAGATAATTGTACCGAGTGCCACCATGCAGGTGGCGAAAAAATGGAGTTTTTCACCCACCCGATTCCAGCCGAACAGCATAACGCCAAGAAAACCGGCCTCAAGGAAAAACGCGGTAAGCACTTCATAAACGAGCAAAGGGCCGGTGATGCTTCCGGCAAACTCAGAGAAAAAACTCCAGTTAGTGCCGAACTGGTAGGCCATGACTAAACCGGAAACCACGCCCATACCAAAATTAATGCCAAAGATTTTTGCCCAGAAGTGGTATAGCGTTTTGTAGTCTGTATTACGTGTTTTCAGCCATAAGCCTTCCAGCAGAGCAAGAAAACTGGCTAAACCTATCGTAATAGCGGGAAAGATAATATGAAAAGAAACGGTAAATGCGAATTGTATCCTTGCAAGTTCAAGGGCAGTTAACCCGAACATAGTTACCTCATTCTATTTGTTATAAGAAAAACCAATGAAAAAGTACGAATGAGTAAAGCATGGATATTTAACATATAACAGTAACAATTTTTTGTTTATTTAATATAACAGTTTGATGTAATCAATTAATTAACATATTGAATACAATATGGAAACATCAAACTTGTAGAAGAGATAATATGGAAATAAATACTTTATTATCGGTATATATATATTTAGTGTGACAACTGTACCCTATGCCAATGCTAAAGAAGACCTTAAAGAGAAAAATTATTGAAGAATATAGTTTTATCATCATGAAATAGATACTGACTAAATTATTTATACCAACGTAGAAAAATAGATATAAAGGTAGTATTGAACATAGTGGAAAAATTATTCGCGTAGAATATTCAAACAATACAAAGAGCTATATGACTGGACATTTTATCGAACAAGAGGCTGGTAATACCAGCCTCATAATCGCCACCAAATTAGTTTATATTAATGCCTATTCCTTAATTCCTAATGCATTAATTATTTCCTTGCGAATAACAGAAGTACATTCAAGAATATTATTATGATGGTGGTTTTTTAATAGCTTAATTTCTAATGGATTAATTACCCATTGAGAAATATTATTATCAGTCACTTTTATGATTGATTTAGTCAACTCTACATGCGAAGAGTCATTATAGTCAGGATTGATTTCACCTGCTTTGAATAGCGTAATATTTGTATGTTTTAATATTCCGCTTAAGTCACAATCAGCTATTTTGTATTCAAATGGTACAGCCTCCAATACTTTATTGATATAGGTTTCACTGGCACCCATTTTCTGTAGTTTATCAGTGAGTAATAGGTTTATATTTGATATTTCAATGTTATTTCTAAGTATTTTAGTCTCAGCGTCGTTAATTACCGTATCTAATAAGAACAACTGGATTTTTTGTACGCCAATCTGTTCTAATTGATAGGCAATTTCCATCGCTAACTGTCCACCTAATGACCAGCCTAAGATCCGGATAGGTTGATTAATAGAGGTTTCAGCCATAATTAGCTGCATATAAATATTAGCTAATTTTTGTAATGAATCTATTTGGTTATCTGTACTGAGATTGTAATTATCGATACCAATGCAGTTGTAGTTATCCGCTAGTGTATTTGCCAGAGTAACATAAGATTCACTACCGCCATTAGCGGGATGAATCATAAATAGTTTATCCGTTGCCATTGACTCTGGTGTTAGGAAATTAAGTAAACTGATTTTTTTATTATCCGTTACCAGCCATTGGGATAATAAAGCAATGCACTTGCAACTGAATAAGATATTTAACGGAATATCAACGGCCATTTTATGGCGTATTGCCGAAGTGAGTTTAATCGCCAGCAGAGAATTGCCGCCGATACGGAAGAAGTTATCTTCAATACCCACCCGCTCCAGCCCTAAAACTGCCTGCCAGATAGCGCACAGTTGGGTTTCCAGCACATTGCGGGGTGCGACATAACTGTCTCTGTTCCCGAAAACCGGCTCGGGCAAGGCTCTGCGGTTGACTTTGCCGTTCAGCGTTAGCGGAATAGCGTCCATAAAAGTAAAACTGGTGGGCAGCATATAGTCTGGCAGGCGATCAGATAAGTGCGCAAGCAACATATCATCGGAGACAGTGTCCTCGGTAACCAGATACGCCGCCAGTACCTTATGACCCTGATGCTCATGGTCAATCACGACCGCCTGTTTGATCTGTGAATAGGCCATCAGCGCACTTTCAATTTCGCCCAGTTCAATACGGAAGCCGCGAATTTTAACCTGAAAATCGTTGCGACCGAGATAGTCAATATTGCCATCGGGCAGCCAGCGACCCAAATCACCGGTTTTGTACATGAGTGCTCCCGGCTCGTTAGAGAACGGGCAGCCCAGGAAACGTTCAGCCGTTAATTCAGGGCGATTGAGATACCCGCGGGCAACGCCTTTTCCGGCGATATAAATTTCGCCGGTGACTCCCCACGGTACCGGCTGACCATGCGGGTCAAGAATATAGATTTGCGTGTTGGCTATCGGGCGCCCGATCGGTGGTAACGTTGGCCAGTGCTCAGTCTCATTGTCCAGCGTGTATGACGTTACCACGTGACTTTCTGTCGGGCCGTAATGATTATGTAACCGGCAATGACGAGCGTGTCGTAGTAGACGCTGAATGGCGGGGGTGATACGTAATTGTTCACCGGCGGTAATAATATGTTTCAGGCAGGAAAGATCGTTTTCTTCATTGAGGTTGACGGACTCAGCAAAATGCTGGAGAGCAACATAAGGCAGAAAGATTCGCTCAATCTGTTTTTGCTGAACCAATTTAAGGAGCTGCTGAGGCTCCCGGCGTAGGGCTTCACTAATTAACACCAGACAGCCGCCTTCACACAGCGTGGTAAAGATTTCCTGAAACGCAACATCAAAACCCAGTGCTGCAAATTGCAGGGTTTTTCCGGCGGTCGTAGGGTGTTCAGGCGTATGGCGATGCCAGTGCAGCAGGTTTGATAACGCGGACTGCGGCATTTCCACCCCTTTGGGTAAGCCGGTGGAGCCGGAAGTGTAGATCACATAGGCCAGATGGTGAGATGCCAGTGCCGGAACTACCGGATCATGAGCTGGCTGGTCGGTGAGATAAGCCGGTTGTTCATCGAGTAATACGGTATGACTGGCCGAGGGAAGAGAAGCTTCCAGAGCCTGTGCAAAAGTAGACTGGGTAAGTAGAGCTACGGGGGCCGAATCTCTAAGCATGTGAGCCAATCGCTCGCCCGGAAGGGCGGGATCGAGTGGTACATAAGCCCCACCGGCTTTAAGAATGGCGAGTAAGCCCACCACCATCTCCGGGCTGCGTTCAACACATATGGCAACACGCTCGTCAGGGCATACCCCCAGCGTAATCAGATAGTGAGCCAGGTGATTGGCACGGCGGTTAAGTTCCCCATAGCTCAATACCTGTTCTTCAAATTCCACTGCAATGGCATCAGGAAGTTGAGCCGCCTGCGCTTCAAACAACTGTGGCAGGGTTTTGTCCTGTGGATAAGGCGCATCGGTTTGGTTCCAACTGTGCAGCAAAGTATGACGCTCTTCCTCACTGAGACAGGTGATAGCGGTATGAGACTGTTCCGGATGACAGGCGACTTCGTGCAGAATACGTTCAAGCTGCTCCAGCAAGCGTAATGCCTGTTCGTCCTCCAGCCAGTCTTTCCCATAATTAAATTTGATGACTAAACGGTTACCTTGCTCATACGCTATCAATGACAATGGATAATCCACTTTCTCCACTGCGCGGCGAAATGTCAGTGTCTGTTCGATGCCGGTTTGGTTCTCGTCTGCCACCGGAGAAGGGTAATTTTCAAACACTAACAGGCTGTGAAATAACCGTTCTCCGTCAGATTGCAGACTGGCGAGAGAAACGGCACTGTGGCTGTTGAGGTCGGCGATATTTTTCTGGATATGTTGTAAAACGGCGACGATGCTGTCGGTTTGTTTCCACTGCACAGCCAGAGGCAACGTATTGATATAAAGACCGACACTGGACTCGATCCCTGCAACGGGAATATCCCGACCGGAGACGGTTGTGCCGACAATTGTCTGCTCATCAGCGGTGTAAATGTGCAACAGTTTATGCCAGGCAAATTGCAGCGCCACATTCAGCGTCACTCCGTGTCTCCGGCAGGTGTTTTTAAGCTGCTCATAAGCGTTACCCTGCACAGTGAGTCGCTTTTCTGCCGGTTTTTCGATCATTTTTATCTGGGTCAAGTCAATCCGGTGGCTTAGCAGCGCCGATAAATCGTTTGTGCCCTGCCATTGGGCCTTACGCTCAGACCAATAACTATCCGTATCGGTCTGATGATTGCGGTAATATTGTTGGGCGTCCAGATAAGTGTTATCTACAACGATTTCAGGTGTGCGGCCCTGTGCGAGTGCGTTGTAATAGCTATGAACGGTTTGCAATAAAATCGGGTAGCTCCAGCCATCAATGATGCTGTGGTGTAGGGTGATAACCACGGTAATCAATTGTTGATGTTGTTTAATCAGGGTAAAGCGCGCTAATCCGGGCTGACGTAAATTGAATGGCAGGGAGAGATCATGTTGTGAGAGCGTATCAATCGCCCTGTTTTTTTCTTCTTCTGATAAAGGGGTAATATCTTCGTGTCTGAAATTTGTCGCATTAATACTGGCACCTGTTGTGACGATTTGTAATATTTCTCCTTCCCAATGAAAGGCGGTTCTGAGGATCGGGAAACAGAGCGAAGCTAGTGTCCAGGCTTGTTGGTAAGCGTCAACATCAATAGAGGTGTGGTAATCCAATAGCAGCTGTACGCGATAAGCATCATCCTGTGGCTGAGAAAGATAATGATAGACAAACCCCTGTTGCAAGCTGGTGGCAGGGAAAATAGCCTCAATCTTTTTGTTGCTGGATGAAGTCGCAGGCCTACCAGCATAATTTTCAAGGGAAATAAAACGTTTAAAGTCTTCTACTGAGAAGATATTTTTTTCATTTAAAAAATTAAGAATGTTTTCTTTTTTCTGTTTAACTTGATCAATAAGTTGGTCAGGGGGCGTTTCCCCTGTGAATGTCAGTTTCAACTTATTTTCATAAACCCATACTGATGCCTGATTTTTGTTAAGTTCTTTAAATAGCGTCAACATTTCTATAAATCCAAAGTAGTTTCATTTTCGGAGTCGTGGGGTGAACTGACATTATTGGTATGTTCAAAATGGTGAGTTATCTGGTTGAATTGCTCCAGCGAAACACCCTTGATACCGTAATCACTGGGAGTCATTATTTCTCCCGTTCGTGACTGTTTTTGCGCTGTGGTGATGATGTGATTGAGTGCCTGCTCAAATGCCCGGGTAAACAGGGCTGTCTTAGTCTGTGGCAGGCGGGAATCGACATAAAACCGCAGTTTTCCGGCCTGAACGGCGCCATTAATTCCTAACAGAGAATGACCGCCGTTTTCGCTGGCTATCATCGTTCCGCAATCATCATTGGTGATTGACCAGTCCTGATGGCTGGCACTGCCTAACTGTCCAAGATAGTTGAAACTGATAGCAGGCAAATCATCGTTCAGATAACCCGCCTGTTGTAATGCGCCGTAACCAATACCTTTGTTTGGCACAGCGCGCAGCATCTCTTTGGTATGGATAAGGGTGTCGGTTATATTTGCCTGATTTTCCAGACGAACCGGGTACATAGTAGTAAACCAGCCAACGGTTTCGGAAATATCTATTGTGTTATCAATAGATTCCCGCCCGTGTCCTTCCAGAAGGATATGGTTGACAGATTTGTCGAAGGTATCCTGCAAGGCCACGGTCAACGCACTCAACAATAAGTCATTAATTTCGGTGTGAAAACCTGCGTTAGCTTCATGTAGCAGGATATCGGTCATTTCTGCCGAGATTTCCAGCTGATGGCGTATGAGATTATCCAACGTAGGTTTGCTGTTATTACCTGCCAGCACTTGTTTCCAGTAAGGCACTTCATGTTGATGCTGCCGGGCATACTGCTGAACAGCGGCAACCCATTGGCGATAACTGCTGGTTTTCGCAGGCAGGGGCATTCCCTGTAATAGCAAACGCATATCTTCCGCAATAATCCGCCAGGACACCGCATCAATAATCAGATGATGGAAGGCGAAGAATAATCGGGTACTGCCATCAGCATAGCCAGTCAGATGGGCGGCCTGCCAGAGTGGCCCGTTGTGATAATTGAACCCACTTTGCCACTGGGTAAGTTGCTGGTGGAGTTCTTCCTGACTGCACTGACGGATATCACGGTGTTTTAACCGAGGTTGTGAAGACGGAATATCCGCAGAATAACACTGGCGATAGCCGTTTTTGGTAACGAAAAAACGACAGCGCAGCATATCGTGCCGCTCAGTTAATGCAGCCAGCGCTTGTTCAATCTGTATGATTTGGATATCGCTGGGGATCTGAATCATAAAGGCCTGATTCCAGTGATGGGGCTGAGCTAACTGCCAGCCAAAGAAGGTTTGCTGAACAGGCAGTAAAGCAAACTCTCCGTTCAATAACCCTTGTTCGGCAAAGATTTCGGCAGTAGACGCTGTTTGCATCAGTAATACCGCTAATTGTGCCACGGTCGGTGCCTCAAAAATGGTTTTCACCTGAAGCGAAAAACCGGCCTGACGCAGCTTGGACACCAACTGGAGACTAATAATGGAGTCACCACCAATGCGGAAGAAATTATCGTGGATGCTTATCTGCTCCAGCCCTAAAACCGCCTGCCAGATAGCACAAAGCTGGGTTTCTAAGGCATTACGGGGCGCAACATAATTTTCTCTGTCACCGAAAACCGGCTCCGGCAAGGCTCTGCGGTTCACTTTGCCGTTCAGCGTTAGCGGAATAGCCTCCATAAAGGTAAAACTGGCGGGCAGCATATAGTCCGGCAGACGAGCAGATAAGTGCGTCAGCAGCAT
>NZ_CAWNQH010000075.1:0-30266 GCF_963876495.1 Xenorhabdus sp. KJ12.1 | reverse complement strand
CTCCCTGTAAATAATCCCGTTGCCATGCTGCGTAATCCCCGTAGGTGATATCCAGCGCAGGGAGCTGGCTGTCACGGCCTGCTTGCAGCGCGTGGTAAACCTCCGCCAGTTCCGCCATAAAGATATCAATCGACCAGCCATCCATTGCGATATGGTGCCATAACAGTAATAAGTAATGGTTGTCTGCAACCTGATAATGCCGCGATCGCAGGCTGGGTTCGGTGGTTAAATCAAAGGGGGTGGCGATCTCGGTGCGGACGCTAGCCAGCAATGTCTCCCTGTCGTCACAGGATTGAGACGGGATAACTAAATCCTTATCCAATATCTGCTGATACATCAGGTCTTGATCATCACTGCGATACACGGTTCTCAGCACCGCATGACGTTCAGCCAGTCGGTTAATGGCGGTTTCCAGTACCGGCAGTGACGTATCCTCAGTCAACTGAACCAGATACGGAATATGATAGACATCCGAACCTTGCTCATACTGCTCGATAAACAGCATCCGCTCCTGCGCAAAGGATAAGGGATAGCGCGCTTGGGGTTTATGAGGGATCACCGTACGAATTTGTGTGTCCATCTGCGTGGCTAACCCGGCGATGGTTTTCAGCTCAAACAATTGTGCCAGTGAAATATCCGTAGACAGGGTACGACGAATAGCCGCAATCAGTTTAATGGCGGTCAGAGAATTGCCGCCGATACGGAAGAAGTTATCATCAATACCGACCCGCTCCAGTTCTAAAACATCCTGCCAGATAGTGCAAAGCTGGGTTTCTAAGGCATTACGGGGTGCAACATAATTTTCTCTGTCACCGAAAACCGGCTCCGGCAAGGCTCTGCGATCCACTTTGCCGTTCGGCGTTAGCGGGATCGCTTCAATCCGGGTAAAACTGGCA
Source organism: Xenorhabdus sp. KJ12.1 (assembly GCF_963876495.1). Taxonomy (NCBI): domain Bacteria; kingdom Pseudomonadati; phylum Pseudomonadota; class Gammaproteobacteria; order Enterobacterales; family Morganellaceae; genus Xenorhabdus; species Xenorhabdus sp. KJ12.1. The sequence goes on along the minus strand of NZ_CAWNQH010000075.1, from coordinate 29,370 downwards.
GGCAACATATAATCCGGCAGGCGAGAAGATAAATGGCTGATTAATCCTTCGTCAGAAAGTTCACCCTCAATCACCAGATAGGCGAACAGAGCGGTATTACCCTGATAGTCGCGATCGATGACAACCGCTTGTTTAATTTGTGGATGCGCTGCCAGCGCACTTTCAATTTCGCCCAGTTCAATACGGTAGCCACGAATTTTGACCTGAAAATCATTACGTCCCAGATATTCCAGTTCGCCATCGGGGAGCCAGCGGGCTAAATCACCGGTTTTATACAGACGTGTGTAACCCAGTTCTTTGTGCTTATCGTTGGCAAACGGGTTTGCGATAAAACGTTCGGCGGTTAATTCCGGTCGGTTTAAATATCCCCGCGCCAGCCCTGCGCCACCAATGTAAAGTTCGCCGGGGGCACCTATCGGAGCCAGTTGTCCGGCAGGATCCAGTACGTAGGCAGACATGTCGCTCAGGGGCCGCCCAATGCGGGATACCGCACTGCTATCGCCTTGCGTTAACTTTTTGTAAGTCACATGGACGGTGGTTTCGGTGATCCCATACATATTGATGAGCGCCGGTTTTTGATCACCATAACGATCCCACCAGGGTGTTAACTGAACCGGATTTAATTTATCGCCACCAAAGATCACATAGCGAAGGTGAGGAAACTCTGTGCTGTTACTTACTGCTTCGTCGATAAAGGCATAAAATGCCCCCGGCGTTTGGTTCAGTACCGTCACCTTCTGTTCGGCGCATAACTGGCTGAATTGGCGGAAATCTTTGGTGCACTCAACCGTGGGGATAATTAAACGCCCGCCATAGAGTAGGGCACCCCATAATTCCCACACACTGAAATCAAACGTATACGCATGGAAAAGCACCCAGACATCGTGTTGATCGAACTGGTAATCTTTTTGGCTGGAGGTGAATAAGCGACTGACATTATGGTGAGTCTGCAAAACGCCTTTGGGTTTTCCGGTCGTGCCGGAAGTATAGATAATATAGGCTAAATCTGTCGCCTGACCGGCTAATGCCAGATTTTCTGTTGAATAGTGTTCAGTGACACACCTGTCATCTGCGGCAATCAGGGTGGGGAGCGTTACGGGTGTCTGTGTATAGGCTTGCAATGTGGACAGAAATTTCTGCTGGGTCACAACACAGGGAGACTGAGTATCGTCCAGCATAAACCGAATCCGCTCCGGGGGATAATCCGGTGATACAGGCACATAAGCCCCGCCAGCTTTGAGTACCGCCAGTATACTGATGACCATTTCCGGGCTGCGATCCAGATAGAGCGCGATCAACGTATCTGTTGGCATAGGTACATTATGCTGTTGTTGATAACGTTCACGGATCACAAGTGCCAATTGGTTTGCCCGTTCATTAAGCTGGCGATAGGTCAGGGTTTCGTCTTCAAACACCAGCGCAACGTTATCCGGATTGGCTGTCGCCTGCGCTTCAAACAACTGTGGCAGGGTTTTATCCTGCGGGTAAGGATCATCGGTCTGATTCCAGATAGTTAATAGGGTATGGCGTTCCTGCTCTAACAAGATAGGTAATTCACTGACTAAAATAGCAGGGTTGTCAATAGTAGCCGTTATCAGGTTATTTAACCGTTTAAGGATATTATTGACCTCTGAATTACTAAAATAGGCTTGTAAATATTGGATGGTTATTTTTAATTCTTGATCATGGCCATGGTCTTTCAGCCTAAATAAGATGGGATTAATATTAAATTCAGTGTCTATATGAAAATGCTGAATTTGGTCAATTTCAGTATCCGATGCTGAAAACCGGTCATATAAAATCAGGATGTTGGGTAAAGAAACGCCATCTTGCTGCGCCAGACGAGTAAGATGTGAAGTGGGAAATTTCCCGTGGAGATAGCTGTTTTTCAGCGCTGATTCTACTTGTTTAATTTGCTTAACGATGGAAGAGGCTCGTGAAATATGGCAATGCACTGGATACGTGTTTGCTTGCATCCCGACAACATATTTTTCAGATTTTGTTGTTCTTCCATGACTTGTCGTGTTGAAAGTTATCTCTTGTTGCCCGGTTAATTCAGCGATAACAATAGAAGCAAGTGTGGAAAAGACGGCAAGTAAATTAGTATTGTTTTCGTGACAAAAAGTACGTAAATCGTTTTTAACTGAGAGTGGTAATGTCAGCGTCTGATTATCAGAGCCTTTATTATGGTAATAAGGTGTTAATTGGTGTATTTCATTTTTCTTTAAAAAATCCAGCCAATAATTTTCATCATCTTCATAATTTAAATTATTTAAATAGGTTCTTGCTTTTTTTACTGCCGTGAGATATTGCGGAATTTCAGATAACCACGTTGTGGATGTTCCATTTTTAAGGCATGTATATAATTTATAAACATACTCGTGAAATCGGTATAATCCGACGCCGTCAATGAAAATATGGTGGAATGTCGTGAAAAAATAATGCTTTTCATTAGAAAGACGGATTAATGTGAACTGGTAGGGTATTTCATTTAAGTAATCTATAGGGATATTGTTTTGTTGCTTCATCCACAGAAATGCATGATTTTCAGGGTCAGATAGTGTTGAAACATCGTATTCATTGATTAATGTGGGAATACTTTGTTCCTGAATGTATTGAACCACTTCATTTTCGGCATTGATGAATATACGTAAACGTAAAGTATCGATATGCTGATATAGTAAATTCAATGTTTTTTGCAAGAGGGTAATATCAACATTTTCCTCTATTAATGTATACCAGTTTAGGGTATGTACTGGTTTGTTCTCATAAAGAAGTTGTTCGTAAAATATATTCTCCTGAGCAGGGTGGAGGTGATATAAATCTGGATTAAAATGATCCTCAGCTTTTCTCATAATTATTTATATGAGTGTATTCTGCTTACAAGTTAGTCATAGTTGATAGTACAAAATGAATAGGGCTAATGATTTGCCTGACCTTAATTTGCACGTTAGAACGTAGCATCATCTCTCATGATGTCCTTACAAATAATCTTGCAATCTTTCAACACTCATCCTCGTGAAATAGAGTTATTATTTAATAATTGGGTTTTTGTTTATCCAAAATACCAGAGTATATTTTTTATGTGAATATGATTGTTTTATATTACTTATGGATGTTGTTATTTATAGTGTAATGCTGGTTGTTGTTTTAATTAGTGTCTATGTTGTTTTTTATTATTCTAGTCTTTTTATTGATTATAGGGGGAGTTTAATTATTGATATTTTTTATTGTTAGTGATGTGTTGGGTGAAATATGTTTTAGCCAAATATTATAATTGACCAGAACGAGACGGACGCGTTTTTCTCCGGTAAATCAGAAACAGATTAGTCGCAATTCGCAACCATAATGTCGGACTCGAGATCCGGAACTTCAGGATGATTAGTTCCGTGGGTTACTATCTCAGTGTGATCTGTGATGGAATAAGTTAAACAAAGAATATCTTATTTCTAAATCTTTAAATCTATTTAATACATTTTTGAATACCTGCACTGGATGGATATTTCCTGCAAATATCGGCTATTTGTTCTTATCTTTTTCACGTAATGATACCCACCATGATTTATTAATTATAAAAACACTAAATATACAAGAGATTGGATATTCGGTGTTTATATCTCTGATCGGCTATTCAGTCACGAGCTATTCGAACAAAATCTATTTGAACAAAAGCTATTCAGTCAAAAATGTGCCTTTTTCAATGCCCCGAACTTCTTGCTCCGACCGAATAATTTGTCCTGATAGTTTGTCCTGAATAGTGGCAGATATATGTACAAGGGGATCACTCATGAAAGGATTAAGTAATAAGGTCGCTATTGTTACTGGTGGTGCAACCAAAATAGGTGCGGCCGTTGCCAGAGTATTGAGTGAATATGGTGTTAAGGTTGCTATTTTTGATATTGATCGTGAAGGCGGAAAAAAAGCCTGCGATGTCCGACCTGATGATATTCATTTCTGGCCTGTTGATATTGCTGATGACAAACAGCTCTCTCAGGGGATACACGAGGTGGCTGCTTATTATGGCCGCCTTAACTGTCTCGTTAATCTTGCTGCAACTTATCTGGATGATGGTGCCGACTCCGGCCGCGAAATGTGGCTGACGGCACTGAATATTAATGTGGTCAGCGCCGTCAAAGCTGCCCAGTTTGCCCATCCTTATTTTATGGCAGCCGGAGGTGGAGCAATTGTTAACTTCACCAGCGTTTCATCCTCTGTTGCCCAGACAGGTCGTTGGCTATATCCCGCCTCAAAAGCCGCTTTATTACAAGTTACCCGCAGCATGGCAATGGACTATGCCGCTGATCGCATTCGTGTGAACTCCGTTTCACCGGGTTGGACCTGGTCACGGGTCATGGATGAACTGACTCAGGGCAGTCGCCGGAAAACAGATGAAGTTGCCGCAGATTATCACTTACTTGGCCGTGCGGGCGATCCTGAAGAAATTGCTCAGGTCGTGTCCTTTCTTCTTTCTGATTTGTCGAGCTTTGTGACCGGAGCCGATTACTCCGTTGATGGTGGTTATTCAGTGATGGGACCTGAGCAGGCAAAACCTGCCATTTGCCGTCTGGCGGAATAGTCGCAAATCGTTCTTGTCACAAAACATCGTTGAAATGAAATACAAGGTAGGAGAAAAATACCATGCGTCGTATCGCTATTGTGGGAGGTGGTCAGGCCGGACTGCCTCTGGCCCTTGGTCTACTTGACAAGGGCTATCAGGTAACTGTAGTTACCAATCGCACCCCTGATGATGTCCGGAATGGTCGGGTGATGTCGAGCCAGTGTATGTTCGATTCTTCTTTACAGTTTGAGCGGAAGCTGGGGTTGAATAAATGGGAAGCACTATGTCCGCCAGTTGAAGGGATCGGTTTCGCTGTTCCGCATCCGGAAATACCAAACACCAAAGTCATTGACTGGAGCGCCCGGCTCGATAAGTACGCACAGGCGGTTGATCAGCGTATTAAAATGCCTTTCTGGATGGAGTTGTTTGCTTCCCGTGGCGGTAATTTGGTGATTCTTGATGTAGGTGTTAATGAGTTGGAGCAGCTGGCATCTACCCATGAGTTGGTTATTCTGGCGGGCGGAAAAGGGGAAGTTGTGAGATTGCTGGAGCGTGATGCAACCCGTTCCCCCTATGATAAGCCGCAGCGTGGACTGGCACTGACTTATGTGAATGGTATGCTGCCAGTGCCTGAATATTCACGGGTTTCTTTCAACCTGATCCCCGGAGTAGGTGAGTATTTTGTTTTTCCTGCTCTGACTCTGAGCGGTCCCTGTGACATTATGGTCTTTGAAGGAATACCGGGAGGAGCAATGGATGGCTGGCAGGAAGCCAGAACACCGCAGGAGCATCTGGCTTATAGCCTCCGCATCCTTAAAACCTTTCTGCCGTGGGAAGCCGCACGTTGCGAAAAAGTAGAACTGACCGATGAGAACGGCATTCTGGCCGGACGTTTCGCACCGGTAGTGCGCAAACCGGTACTGACATTACCGTCTGGGCGTCAGGTCTTTGGACTGGGTGATGCGGTAGTGACAAATGATCCGCTTACCGGACAAGGCTCCAACAATGCGACCAAAGCCTGTCAGGTCTATTACGAATCGATTCTTGCCCGTGGTGACAAACCTTTTACGGCAGAATGGATGAACGATACCTTTGAGCGATTCTGGGATTACAGCCAGTATGTAGCGGAATGGACAAACAGTCTGCTTATCCCACCAAAACCTCATATCCTGCATCTATTAGGCGCAGCTCAGCAGTTGCCGGCACTTGCCAGCACAATGGCCAATGCTTTCAATCACCCTCCTATACTGTTTCCGTGGTGGCGGGACAGTGACGCCTGTGAAGCCTACATTAACTCACAGACACAACATGCACAGGCGGCTAATTCTTAATTAAGCAAGTGATTTAACAAGCTACCTGAAAAGCAGGGTTTTAGTGTGGAGAATTTCAGTGTGGAAAAAGTCAACATGACCATGAATATCCAGAACAGCGCAGCAATGTTACCCGGTACTGAATGGGGAATAACCGAATTTGAGGCAAGGGCATTGCGTACCATTCTTGGGAGCTACCCAACCGGTGTTGCCATTGTTGCGACACGAACGGCTGACGGGCGTAATGTAGGTCTGACCATCAATTCCTTTGCATCACTTTCACTGGAGCCACCGCTGATACTCTGGAGCCTGGTCAACCACTCTCCCAATCTGGCTGTATTCCAGAACTGTGAATATTTTACGATTAGCATTCTTAGCTGTGACCATCAGGAACTGGCTCTGCGGTTTGCTAATCCGAGGGTTGAAAACAAGTTTCAGGATATTCCTGTACAAGAGACGCCGGAAGGGATCCCAGCAATTTGTGGCGCAATAGCAACTCTGGTTTGCTCGAATCATCAGCAAACCCATGTCGGTGATCATTTGTTGATGATTGGTCAGGTGAAACGTATTGCCAGCCTCGAAGGTAAGCCGTTGGTTTTTCACTGCGGTATGTTTACGGAGTTGCATGATGTGGGAAACAATCTGGGAGAGGATGCATGAAAAGCCTGCTAAATATGTTCACCACAGCGTTGGATCAGGGGGGAGTGAAGGTGATTGATCTTACACAGACTTTATCGCCTGATTTCCCGGCTTTACAGTTACCTGAACAATATGGGCAAGTCTGGTCATTCAAAATGGAGCGTATTTCTTGTTACGACGAAAACGGGCCGGGCTGGTATTGGAATAATTTCAGTTGTGGAGAGCATACAGGCACCCACTTTGATGCTCCAGCGCATTGGGTCAGCGGCAAAGATTATTCAGATAATACCGTTGATAGCATTCCGCTGCATAATTTTGTGGCACCCGCAGTCGTTGTGGATGCCAGCCAACAAGTGGCAAAAAATCCCGATTGGTTGCTGACCATTGACTTCCTGCTTGAATGGGAAAATCGACACAGGCAGATCCCTGCTGGAGCATGGCTGCTGTTCCGTACTGACTGGTCAAAACGGGCGGATGATCCCGCTGGCTTCCTCAATATGCGTGATGACGGAGCCCATACACCGGGGCCTGATCAGGAAACAGTAGAGTGGCTTATCCATAAACGTAATATCCGGGGCTTTGGGGTGGAAACTATCAATACTGATGCCGGGCAGTCTTATTCATGGCCCGTGGCTTATCCTTGTCACACCCTGATGCACGGAGCAAATAAATACGGTTTGCAATGTCTGAAAAACCTCGATTTATTACCACCAATCGGAACCGTTATTATTGCTGCTCCCCTTAAAATTGAAGGGGGTTCGGGAAGTCCGTTGCGAGTTCTGGCACTGGTTGAACAGCCTGATGGAACACCCCTATGAACAGTTCTAAACCACAAGTCATTATTATCGGCAGTGGAATAAATTCACTGGTATGTGCTGCGCTACTGTCCATCTGGGGAAAATCTGTTCTGGTACTGGAACGGAATGCGGTGCTGGGGGGATGTATCCGCACAGAAGAACTTTTCCCCGGTTATATCCATGATGTGCTCTCCTGCTGGTATCCGCTATTTTTGAGTAGCCCGGCTTATCAGGTACTGAAGCCGGAATTAGAAAAAGCGGGTGTAGAGTTCATACAAAGTGATTATTCCACTGGGCTGGTTCAGCCGAATGGTCGGGGAATTGCGTTAAAGCGGGGCGTTTTACCTGCTGCATTGCAGCTTGATGAAATTGCAGGAAAAGACGGAGAAGCATTTCGCTACATGGTGCAGCAAATTCTTCATGATGATGCTGAATTGGTATTCAGCTTGCTGGGACAAAACCCTTATGGTTTCAGCGTACTCCGGTTACTGTTTAATGAATGGCGAAAACGCGGTATCGATGGGCTGGTGGAATTTGCCGGTCATTCACTGGAAACGTTCCGGCGCTGGTCTGAACGTGAATTGCAGTCCGATTTCATCCGCTCCCTGATTGCGCCATGGGCCTTGCATACCGGTCTGGGGCCGGATGATGCCAGTTCAGCCCTGATTGGAAAACTCACTTTTGCTGCGGTGGTATCGGGAGGAATGCCGGTAGTTAAAGGGGGAAGTATCAGCATTGTTGAAGCGTTGAAAAGGATTATAGAACAGCATGGGGGGCAGCTTCTCACGCATACCAATGTTGATCATATTATCACTCATCAGCGGGGGCGAAAGTGCCGTGCTTCTGGTGTCATCGCCGGGGAAAGGGTTTATCACGCTACTGATGCCGTGGTCTGCAATGTCACTCCGCAACAGCTTTATGGTCACTTACTGGATAATGTTCCTGAGACAGTTCAACAACATGCGCAGGGATATCGCTATGGGCGTGGTGGAATGCAGGTTCACTTTGCCCTGAATTCTCCTCCGTCATGGAGTGAGCCAAAATTATGCCATGTGCCGCTTATTCACTTAACAGAAAGTATGCAAGAAATTTGTCTGTCGGTAACACAGGCTAATAATGGTTATTTGCCGGAACACCCGACATTAGCTATAGGTCAACCGGTTGCGCTTGATCCGGGGCGTGCTCCTGAAGGTGGATGGATTTTATGGATCCAGATGCAGGAGTTGCCCACTCATCTGAAAGGGGATGCACTGGGAGAAATCCCCATTTCCGAAGATGGCAAATGGAATGATGCTGTTCGTGAAGCGTTCGCAGATCGCGTACAGGCTCGTCTGGAGAGAGTAATCCCGGGGTTTTCATCCACCATTGTTGGCCGCAGGGCATATTCTCCGGCAGATTTACAGACACTGAACTGTAATTTAGTGGGGGGAGATCCCTATTCAGGAGTTTGTACCCCTGACCAATTTTTCTGGCTGCGTCCCTTTGCGTCTTCAAAAAGGACGAAAGCACATCAGACTTTTATTCGTAATGTCTTTCATATTGGAGCATCAGCACATCCCGGACCCGGATTAGCAGGAACCTCCGGCTATCTGGTTGCTTGCAGGCTTGCGCGGCACTGATCACATTCATTCCTCATATACGATATCTGTTCACTTCCCATACCGGAGGATCCGTCATGATAAAAATATACACGGCAATAAAAGCAAAACTGATAAACATTGGAATAATAAAGTATCGGAGAGCGACTCAGCTTACCGTTTTATCACTACTTAGTATTTCCGTTATGAGTGCTTTAGTTGTAAGCCATTCTGTTATGGCGACAGAAGGTGGCGGTGTTGGTATCTATCCGGATGGGTTAGATAATTACCTGTCAGGCGCTTTGCCTCCGCCGGGTGTTCATGTACTGCTTTATGGTGGCAATATTCACTATAACCAACTCAGGGGAAATAACGGTTCCCGGCTTCCTGTTCCCGGTTTTAAAGTGAATGTGAATGTTCTTGCTCCCCGGTTAGTTCTGGTCACAGATCAACAAATTATGGGAGGGCAACTGGCCTATCATACTATTGTACCTTTACTGAGTGTGACAGCAGAAGCAGGGGGTAAACGCAGCGACAGTAAAGGGATTGGGGATATCACTTTTGGCCCGGCTCTTGGGTATCATCCGGCTCCGGATTTAGGTTATGTTATCGGTCTTGATATCAGTGCACCAACAGGCAGCTATAATCGCCATGATCCTTCCAGCCCGGGGAAAAATCACTGGGCATTTCAGCCTGTCTGGGCGATAAGCTACTTTCCGGCTTACGGTTACAATACTGACTTAAAAGTGATGTATGACTTTAATCTGAAAAATAAAAAGACCAATACAACATCCGGTCGGGCTTTTCATATAGATTATGCACTGGGCTGGGGATTCGGTAATGGTTTGGTCGCTGGGGTTGGTGGTTATGCATTCCAGCAGGTCACAAATGACAGCGGACCCAATTCAGCACAGGGTAAAGCGAGCGCATTTGGTTTGGGGCCTTCCGTCCGTTACGCTAATGATAAAGGTTTGCTGGTGGCCCTGAAATGGCAAAAAGACCTGATCGTGACTAATCGCCCGGCAGGCTCGCAACTCTTTTTAAAAGTCGCCCTTCCATTTTAAAAATGATCTTTCATGTTTCATCATTATCATCGTGTGCTCCAGTAAAGAAAGTTACCGGCTGACGATGAAGTCAGCCGGTAACTATGCCTATCTCTGTGTTCACTAAAATGGCGCTACATTATAGGTCATTTGTTGAACCAGTAATCGGAGCACTGATGATAGAACCGTATATCTGGACAGCCGTGAAATCTAATCCTCCAGCATTAACGTTGTCCAATGTGCATGACCAAGGCGTAGGGATGTGCAATCCTGAAGAGTTTGTTGTCACATTAACCAGGCACTGAGGCCCTTGTTTAGTGGTAACTTTGACGGTAGCACCCGGAGTTGCTGTTCCAGAGAGGGTTATCTTATCGTTCCGGTCGTTTGAGTCTTTTTGTTTATGCACTAATAGAGGAGCCGCATTTTTGACGCTGAAAGACGTTTTTGCGGGTTCCTGCACTTCCTCTCCGTGGGGGCGATATTGTGTAGCAGTGACGTCCCAGGTAGTTCCTACCTCGGGAATGGGATAGTTGCATCCCCAGGTACTCGTGTCAGAAATGGGGTGCATATCAGGTTGATCGGGAGCTGAGTTTTCTCTGCAGTTGTGAGATTTTAGTATCGTCTTAGAATCTCCGTCCTTCTGTACAAGAAGGTGTACGGTATCGCGAGGGGTTCCCAGTCCATGGATCTGCAAGAACTCACCCCAGTCAGGCACAACTCCATCCACCCCAATCGGATCAATCGAAACCTTAAGCTCTCCGACAGTCAGGTGATAATATCCTGTATTTGTATTGATTTGACTGCCATACCCATTGAAAGTTTGTGTGACGTCCCACTGATAGGTGCCATCAATGAGCGCGGGAAATTTCTTTTTGCAATACCAACCGCCCGATTCATCGGCAGTTGCCGAGCAGCTAAAGGGGGATGCTCCTGCCGGAGTTCCTCCCTCGCGAGGTGTCACGTCGATTTTCGCACCGGGAGTCGCCCGGCCTCTAATCTCATAGGGGCCAAGGGTTTTGAAGATAATTTCGTTATCTCTGGGGGAATGCACCTTTAGCTCCGCAAGGATAGTGTATGGTGTTGAAGAGTGCGAAGAGATACCATCATTCTGAACGGCAACAATCTGAGTTATGCCGTACGGAAGGGAACTCGAAGTGCAAGACCAATTACCATTGTATCCCCCCTGCTTTTGACTGACGGATATGTTCTCGCAGCCGGGGAGTGGATTTCCATGAGGAGATCCTTGATGTAAAGTAATGGTATTTCTGATGTCGCCAATACCGCTGAATTTTGCCTCGTCTTCATACATATAAGTCGCGTTTTCACCTTGCTGGTTGATATGTACGAAGTTGAAGTAGAGCCAAATTTTACCTCCATCGTTATTCGGTGCCTTTTGCCAAACATTCAAACAACTATACTCAGGTTCGGGGAATCCCTCCATTTCGGTGCAATTCGCTCCCGTTACCGGTATACCTAAGGATGAATCAGGGCTTGTTATCTGTGTACGCCATTCTGCGCCAGACCAGTAATACACATGGTCCCAGCGCAGACTAAAGCGACCGGATCCGGTAGGCGCCGGTAAGCCTTCGATCGTTACCTCCCAATCGATATACTTTTCTCTCAATGAACAACCACCAAAAAATGAGTTCGAGTCCTCAAACGTGAAGGTATTTGTCCCGTTGGGCAGAACCGTCTGCTCTCCGCCTGTACTATACATACACGTAGAATTGCTAGGATGGAGAGTGATAGTCTTATCGGAAAAGTTTGTCATAAACATCGTCCAAGTTCCGGCTGCATGTGCAGGCGTAGCATTCAACCCGAAGCCCAGAACTATGGCCATCAACCCGCCTGCCAGAATTCGCAGTAGTGTCGACATGTTGTCTCGTATTGCGGAGTTTTTTACTCCTATTGTCCGATTTTTATTCATTGTTTTACTCCTTCGTTTTCATAGCTCAGTTGACAGATGCGCCGATACTGACGAAGACGGGAAGCGAATAGGTTTCGTGCTCACTTTTGTCGGCGAATGTGGTCTTGATATGAGCGATATACCAGCCTGAATCCTCTTCAGTCGGGTAGGTTTTTTCCTGCCCGAAGACCAGAGTGGCAATGTACTTATGTTCTTTCTCTTTTCCGTATGATTGAAGCGGTAATGAGAATAAGCGGTCGCTAATGTTCGGAGTGTATTTTTGAGTTGCCGGGTCTAATTTTTCCCACATTACCTGTGCATTGGTCGGGGCCGGATAAGCGGTAAATAACACCTCGATTTCCGCATCCCCGGCACTGTTGGTATACCCCACCGCTTCTCCATAGGAGACTGGCGTCTGATCCAGCAATTGTGGTAACACCTGCTCGCTGATGACCACATGTACTGGCTGACTTATGTTTTCACCCAGGTTATTGGTTGCCCGCAGGCGGTACCATCCTGAGTTGTTTTCGGTTGCTGGATCATCCTTTGTTCCGAACACCATCTGCACACTGTTTTGCCCTGACATTCCTACCCACCGGCCACCGGGTATAAACGTCCCGTCCGCGCTATCCGCCCACTCCCATTGCAGGGAACCTTCCTTCTCTTCGGGGTTCACATGGTTGAATAATGCTATCACCGAGCCCGAACCTATAGTCCCAGTGGTGATATAGAGCGTTTCTTCTGGTTTTGGGAACTGGCTGAATAGTATTGGTTTATCGATCTGCACACCGCGTGTGTCTGCATCTGCTGCAAACGGATTGCCGTGTTCATCGGCGCCCACGACAGCAGTGACGTTGGGTAATGTATACAGTGGTAACACGACGACTCGCCACGGGCCTATATCCGTGGCACTGGTCACCTGAAACATGGCTTCGCGCTTGTCCGTATCCGGCAAGTGTGACCACGATGACCACGCACCGCTTGCCGTTTTCCCCTGAAAGAATACGCGATACCCTGCTGCCGGTATGCCCGACGCCGCCAGAGCTTCATCCCAGGATGCGTGAACAGAGTTTTTTCCTGCGTTGTTGGCAGCAATCACTTTCAGGTTAGTGGGCATTGTGTACTTATCTGTAATCGAGCCTACAAGACTGCTCGGCAGGTTAGCCGCTGGAAAGTGATTCTTGCCCACTAATTGGGGTGGGTCTCCAATCAACGGCAACACCGTTGCCCGCCATAATGCACCCTGTTCTACTTTTAGTTCCGCTTTTTCTGCCTGAGGATCAAGGATATCCTTGTATTTCGCACTCGACCATGATGTCCCGTCCTTCACCTCCTGCCAGAACACACGCCAACCGGATAAATCAGGATTTGATATTGAGCTATCGGCTATGCTGGATCTTCCGCTTCCTCCAGACCCTCCTCCATATCGAAAGTGAGCTCTCCTCCAGCTAAGGAAAAAAGTGGCGATTATTATTGCGTATCCTATCGATACTGATTCCAACTGAAGATATTCAATAAGAGCAATGTTATCTTCTAAAGGAGTAAAGTAGATGTGTGTCGGTGTGCTCGATCCTGGCGGCTCTCCCCCAGAGATGAGCCCAATAACTACAGGGCCTCGTTGCGGATCATTAAACATTATAGGTCCACCCGAGTCTCCATACGTAGATGATCCCGTTCCAGGCCCGAAGGCTGCCCACACTTCACGTCCTCCTCTAAGCACATTAGGTTGGACTCTGTCCAGAGTAGCCCGGAACCCGTGAAAGGTATCGGGTGGAATCACAGTATTCGCGCGTCGATCACCTGAGCCGGCCCCAAAGCCAAACCCCATGATTTCAACTGGTGCAATGTTACCATCAGGGGAGATAGGCAGCCGATAGAATAGACCTAACGGTGCATATGACGTTAAGTGAAGGGGGGTACTTAAGCGTAGTGCTATGATATCACCGTCCCTCCCTTCCTCTATAAAATTGTCATACTCGATACTGATACCGTAGTCAGGATTAGCTGGTCTTCCAAGATAATTTCGACGCCAATATATTCTAATGGACAGATCTTCATTAGGATCGTCGTTATCTGGGTATACATGTAAAGCTGTCAAAACTATATGGGGACTGATGGCTATACCGGTTGCCACTCCACGGACTCTTTGATGGGATTCCTCTTCTGTATATCTGATGATTATTCGAACTATCCAGGGATATAATTGAGGGTTTATAGGAGCATGGCTCATAATAACTTCATGATTATTCATGATAATAAGCCTCCTGTATTCTTGGAATAAAAAAGGTAAGAATAAATATTCGGAGCTGGCAAGAGAGTGTTTTATCTGCGACGAGCGGCTGGTAGCCCGTAGAAATACAGCCAGGAACATAAGTTCCAGCATGGCAACTCATCTGACGAGTTTGTTCAGGCTGCATGATTAGTCTTGCAGCGTGAATTTTGCCCTTTACACGGGCATTCAGATAGTAAGTAGGGTGCATTTTGATGTTCTCCGATCAAATAGGTTGGTCAGAGTTGGCTTATCAAAGATAAGTCCATCAAAATTTATATTACATAAGACGTTCATATCGCCCCCTTTTTTGATGAAAATATTTAAAATAAGAATTCTTATTACTTCATCACTAATAGAGAACTGAAATGACAATGAATAATAGCAAATAGGCTATTTTCCTATTTCCGTTAGTATAAAGAAGTCCCACGAACAAACGTAGCTCAAAAAACAATCGATAATTAAAGTTATTTAAGTGTCTCACCACGACTTTTAAGCTGTACCCAGTTATTGGTTCAGCTACACCCACCTCAACATGCCTAAAATCTACGATCCTTCTCACAGATTTGCATAATTTTCCTGCCGGAAATGCCTGAAAGTTACACGTATGTATCTAATGGCCCACATGTTTTTACATTTTTTATACATATTTGACTGCGGCATAACCATTAAATATATTAATTCATAGGTTATATTTTATACATTAACCCTATCAGGAGATAAGCATGTCGATAGCCACTCTCAGGCATTTTATTAATGGACAGTATATTGAATCTAAAGGCTCTGAATATTTTGATTTGATCAGCCCGGTCACGGGTGAATCTTATGCACGTTCTCCTAATGCGAATGCTGAAGATGTTAATAATGCTTATGCATCTGCTAAAGCGGCATTTAAAGTATGGGGCCGGAGTACCCCTTCTGAGCGCCAGAAAGCACTGTTAGCACTGGCTGACTCGGTAGAAAAAAACGCTGAACGTCTGGTTGAGGTGCAAAGCCGCAATACCGGGCAGCTCAAACATCTGATTGCCTCTGAGGAAGTGGCAACTTCGGCTGATCATATCCGTTTTTTCGCTGGTGCAGCCCGCTTTTTGGAAGGTAAGGCAACAGCGGAATATCTTTCCGGTATGACCAGTAGTATCCGACGCGAGCCGCTGGGTGTAGTGGGGCAGGTTACTCCATGGAATTACCCATTAATGATGGCAGCATGGAAGATTGCACCTGCTCTGGCCGCTGGCAATACTATTGTACTTAAGCCGAGTGATACTACGCCGGAGAGCACTTTATTGCTGGCTGAACTGGCTGCACCGTTCTTTCCTGCCGGTACGTTCAACGTAGTACTGGGCAATGCCAGCGCAGGCGCTCTGGTTGTTTCACACAAAACCCCGGCTATGGTTTCCATCACAGGCTCTGTGCGGGCTGGTTTGCAGGTCGCTTCTTCGGCAGCAGCCAATCTCACCAGATCACATCTGGAATTGGGTGGTAAAGCTCCGGTCATTGTTTTTGCCGATGCGGATATGGACAAAGTGGTGGAAACCATTGCTATTGCGGGGTACTTCAACGCCGGTCAGGACTGCACAGCCGCTTCGCGCGTGTTGGTGCATGAATCTGTTTACGATACCTTCGTGACGAAATTAGTCGCGGCAGCTAAAGCAACCCGATTTGGCGATCCTGAAGATGAAGAAGCGCTATATGGGCCACTTAACAATATTCGCCAGCTGGAACAGGTTAAGGGATTTATTGCACGTCGGCCTGCTTATGCCCGTATCGAAACAGGCGGGCGTCAGGCTGAACGTCCGGGATATTACTTTGAACCTACGGTAATCACCGGTCTGGAGCAGCACGATGAAATGATTCAGACCGAAATTTTTGGTCCGGTTATCACGGTACAGAAATTCAAAACAGAAGAAGAAGCGATTGAAAAAGCCAACGACGTGAAATACGGGTTAGCCTCCAGTGTCTGGACCCGTGACCATGCTCGAACATTGCGCCTGTCCCGTGAGCTTGATTTTGGCACGGTCTGGATCAACGCCCATATCCCTCTTACAGCAGAAGCTCCACACGGCGGTTTTAAGCACTCCGGATACGGTAAAGATCTGTCGGCTTATGGTTTCGATGAATATACGCGTATCAAACACGTGATGAGTTCCAACGATTAATGCGGGAGTATCCATAATGAATCAGGCTATAAATCAGGTTATATCTTCACGTGATTTAGTAGCACGTGCCCACCGCGAGCTGTTTACTGACCATGATGTAGAAGCACTTGAACGTTATTTTTCGCCGAATTTCATCGAACATTCCCCGCTAGTCAGAGATGGGCTTGTCGGCCTGCGTGAACTGGTTCAGACACATCCTCAGCTTCACCACGAAGCCCACCGCGTATTACAGGATGGTGATCTGGTCGCTATCCACGGCCGTTTTACGGGGTTAGATACTCAGCCGTTGGTTGGCTTCGATTTGTATCGGGTTGTTGATGGCTTAATCGTGGAGCACTGGGACGGTTTAGTGCCACAGGCTGCACCTAATGCCAGCGGTCGGACTCAGTTAGATGGCCCGACTGAAGCGGGCGACAACCATGACAGGGAAAAAAATCGTAAGTTGGTGGTGAATTTCTTCAGACGTGCTCTGATTGAAGGAGACTATGGTGAATTTATGACCTACACCAATGGTGAGGCATTCCGTCAGCATAGCCCGGATATATCTGATGGTGCGGCAGCGGTTATTGCATTTCTTCAGCAACTGAAAGATGAAGGAAAAGGGCTGCATTATACAAAAATCCACCGCACCGTTGCTGACGGTCAGTTTGTTCTGACTCATTCAGAAGGAAGTATCGCCGGGGAACGTCATAGCTACTTTGAATTGTGGCGTGTTGAGAATGGTAAAGTCGCTGAGCTTTGGGATGCTATCACTCCGGTACCGGAGGATGAGCAAGCATTACATCGTTACGGCATTTTTTAGCGTTACTCTCAGCCTTGCTTGCTGAACGGTGAGAGGAAGGAGCCTCTCAGTAATCCCCGGAAGCATAGATAACCGTATGTTTATAAAAACGATGACTGGGGTTAGCGAGCGCAGACAATAAAGAGGCAACCTGAAAGACGAAGTGTATATATCCTGCTTGAGCGGATTACCCGAATCGAACCTCTGCCGCACAAGCGGAGACTCACAATTCAGGCTGGATGAGTGCCTTGAATAGTATTTTTGTAACGCAAAGGAATTGTTTTCAATGAAATTATTGCCATTTAGTGTACAATATTGACCGCGTTGTATAAGGGAAACAGTCTTACCTGTTACCGGATGGCACAGAAGATGATTACCCGAATTACCATTATCTGCCTGAATATAAAGAAAATATGGATACTGAAATATCATTCGGGCAGAAATCTAATTTCGTGTAATCGCCCGGCGTGGGAACAACATAGTAAATTGCAAAAACATAAACATACATGGAGGTCAGGTGGAACCAGAAGATTTATAAGAGAGGAGAATAATGCATTGGTATTTAAACGTATTAAAGAATTATGCCTGCTTCAGAGGGAGAGCACAGCGTAAGGAGTTTTGGTATTTCATTTTGTTTCAGATTCTGGCAATTCTTATCATTTCTTATCTGGAAAGATTATTTGCTGTTGCTAATCCCGAAATCTATATGGGCTGGTTCAGCTCCATTTATCTACTACTCACATTTTTGCCAGCGCTGGCAGTAGGTGCACGTCGATTGCACGATATCAACTGTAGTGGCTGGTGGCTACTTTTACATCTTATCCCGTTTGTTGGCACTGTTATTTTATTGATTCTCGCCACTTTGAAAGGATCGGCGGGTAGCAATAAATACGGCTCAGAGAGCTGGATTCACTCACAAGAAAATACCCCGGATCAGGTTAACGGGTGATTTCAGGTCATACAGGAGCGCTAAAATGACAATGAACAGAAGAGATTTTATTTCTAATACAGCAACGCTTGCAGGTGCGGGCGTGCTTTCTTCCCTATTTCCCTCGACGTCTTTACTTGCCGGAGAATTAACCAAAGTTGGTACTCTGGCCGCCGGTATTGAACAACTCCGGCCAAAGCTATTACAGGATGCACAGGCCAGACCTAGCCGTCTGGGGCTGGATCCCCGCATCTGGAACTGGCACAGAGACATAGCTGCTATCGACATGCCAGCTAACTACTATGAGGCTTCTCTGGCTGACTGGCCAGCTTTTGGCAGCCTTCCCGGTGATCAAAGCTGTGAGGTTGTTGTTATTGGTGGCGGATTGCTGGGTGTTTCCACGGCGTTACATCTGGCTGAGGCTGGTGTGGATGTCATTCTGGTTGAAAAAGATAATATTGGCTCAGGAGCTTCCGGACGTAACGGGGGGCAGATGACGCCCGGAATTGCCCGCTGGTCAGCTGAAACTATACTGGAAAAATTTTCACCTGAAGAAGCCAGACGCTTATGGCAATTTACATCGGTTGAAGCAATGGATCTCGTGGATGAACTTCGTTCACGTTACAGTTTTGAATGTGACCGTAAATATGGCCATATTACGGCGGCGATCCATCCGGGTCACATGGGGCCATTAGTGGCTAATGCCGATGCACGTCGTCGATTGGGCGATAAAATGGTGAAGGTTATTGGCCCATACGAATTACAAGAAGAGTATGTGCGTTCGGATATTTATCATGGTGCCAATATCGACAGTATCAGCGGACAGGTTCAGCCCCTCGCGTTATTACGGGGTCTGGCATATGGTTTTGCCGGGCTTGGAGGGCGAATATATGACAACACAAAAGTGACCGGTATCAGGCAGGAAGAGCGTGGTGCGGTTATTGAAACCAGTCAGGGAACTATCAGGGCGAGTAAAGCCGTGGTGCTTGGGGTTCATGCCTCTACGGGAGAGTTTATCTCCGGTTCTTCTACTACTGTGCCTTTTTTCACCTATGTGGCGGTCACTTCTCCGTTGCCGATACCTATCAAAGAATTACTCCCATCAGATCTCCCGGTTTATGATACACAGTTACAGATAGATTATTATCGTTCGGTGCGCAACAACCGCTTGCTGTTTGGTGGGCAGGGCACGGGTAACTCCTGGTCATCCCGTGATGTAAACAACTATTTGCTCGATCGTATCAGAACTGTGTTTCCGCAGCTGGAGAAACCCGAGCTGGAATATTCTTGGGGCGGGATCAGTGACCTGACCCTGAATGGTGCGGCTGATGCCCGTAAAAGCGATGATAACACCCCTGTATACATGGTACATGGCTGGAGTGGTCATGGTGTAGCGCAGACGGTACGCATTGGTAAAGCAATCAGTGACGATTTCACTGGCCGCAATCGGGATTTTAACATGCTGACCAGCATTGACCACACGAGCATTCCATTGGGTTCCTATTTCTCCCCGGTGGTTATTCCGTTGATTAAGGGTGCTCTGGGAGTCATGAGTACATTTAATCCGGCAGATATGGTTTCCTTTTAAATATTTAAGAATGGAAACTGAAGATTAGAGGCTATTGACGTTTTACGTTTACAATTTATTTAACTCATACTGAACTTAAAGCGACAATCTGATAATAATAAACGCCAGTAATTGATATACTGGCGTCATTGTGTTCCAATTTATTAATACTATTCATGTTTTTTTAAAATTACTATCGATTATCACACTAATAACATTACCTGTTAAATTGGGAAAATCCATCGGTATGATTCCAATGCCAAGTCCAGATACGTCGTCTCCTTCCTGTAACATCTTAATAAAAGAACCATTCATAATATAAGCCATCTTTTTTATTGTCCAATGAAGAGGATTCCCTTGAATACTTAAAAAATTAATAAAAAAATCTTTACCACCATTGGAGTAATTTTCGAGAGTTAAACGGAAGTGCTCAGAGATAGCTTCCCATTTTTCAAATGCACCCTTTGCATCATAATCATCTTGTATTTTAAATATATTCCAAAGAATCCCCGGTAATCCTGAGACATTTGAGATAATAACGATTTTTCCTCTGACCTGTCCCAAGGATGGAATATCTGAATCCAGATACATGTATGGATGGAATTTTCCATAATGATCATTAAAAATAGCAATAAAATCTTTATCGCTGACTGTGGAGTATTCCTGTTTCACCCGCATGAAAATAGTTTCTGAAGGGTGTGATGATAAGAAATTAATACATTCAATTAAAACGTCACCAAAATTTATTTGCTGATAAACCATTTCATGATGAATTGTAAATACACCATCAATAGCTCTGCATCTTATATCCAGAAATCTTATCCCATCCTGTAGTTGTTGTTCCACAGTACTTTTCTGACAAATAATTACTCCTAATATATCTCCGTCTGGTGAATAAGTTGCACATGATTCGTGAGTTCCTGGAATGGATAATAAAGCAGTGGACTTTTTGTCATCGATGTTTTTCATCCATGTCGTAGGTTCCCATGTAATTTTTTTATTATCTGTGTAATCAAAATTTACTGTTTTTTTATTTTTTTTCATAAAAACCTCTATATAATTATGATGATGAAAATAAAATTACATCATTGATGAAGTCAGATGTTTTTACAGAGTGACTTTAACTGTTTTTATTTAATTAATAGGGAGTTATAGATATATCTGTGTTAATTTTTTGTTTTTTTGATTTCCCATTAACTTATCAGATGGAAGGGTTTATCTTTGTTCCTTTTATTATAGCAAAAAATATAAATTACAAATAAAAAGCACTATGATTTGTCGTTACTATAAAAATAGTTACATGTAAATTATAGTGTTATTTTATTATTATTTCTCATTAATTTTTAGCATGGTTATGATAACAAAGTGATATTTGTTGAAGGTGATTTAAAAGGTTTCATATTAATAAACATTAATCTTTATATTACAAATAATATGATCAAGTACTCAACAACAACCGAATAAAGTCGATGGTTATTGAGTTTGTTATTGCCAATTATCACACTTGTCGTTACGAGGAAACTAGAAACCTATTAGTATATAGCCGCTATCTTTCAGGAGAACTTATCATGACTTTATTAAAGATAGACCATGTTCAGCTCGCGATGCCTAAAGGAGAAGAAGAGACAGCCCGTAAATTTTATATCGATATTCTCGGATTGGCTGAGATACAAAAGCCGGCAAACTTGGCTAAACGCGGCGGTTGTTGGTTTATCAGTGGTGAAGTTCAGGTTCATTTAGGCGTGCAGGAAGATTTTTATCCCGGAACTAAAGCACACCCTGCTTTTCTGGTTGATAACCTGAATCAGTTACGGAGATTGTGTACTGATGCCGGGTACACATGTCAGGATGATATACCCATTGAAGGGTTTAATCGCTTTCATGTTTATGACCCGTTTGGTAATAGAATTGAGATTATGGAAATATCTTGATGACTCCTGTGGTAGTCAATAAATTCAAGTAAGTAAAAACGAACGGAAAATATACCTTACCTTACCTTATTTGACTGGGTAGGGTATCTATTTATTTATAGAATAAAGAAAAGTAATCATGCAATAAAATATAGAATCACAATATAATTTTTCATTCTATATAATTAATGTTCAGAATTCTTTTTTGCTGATAGCATCTTTAAATAGTATAGCGCGTGAGTGATGTTTTTATTTGCGCAGAATATATTTTCACATAACAGTTAAATTTATCAAAGATGATTTTTACATTTTCTAATGTAAATTAACCAAATGATTTTATTTATTATAATAAATACACTTTATTTTTACGCTATGTGATTTTTATATAATGCTCTTTTAATTTTCTATGGAGGTTGTTTTTATTTGGTTGTTTATAATGTATTTATCCTATATTTGGGGGTGTATATGATATTAAATAAAGTGAAATCATTTGTAATGTTTTTTATTATGATAATTTTCGTTTCTAATGGAGTAAAAGCAGAAATAGGTAATGTTATACCTGATGGGAAAAATAATCAGGAGCAAGGAGCTAAGCCTATTAGCAATTTTTCATCCAATGGAGTTCTTCTAACATTTTTAAATGGTGGTGACTATGGTCCACTGGATATTGAAGCTATAGATAAACATTGCATAGATTCATCGTTTACATCTGTTCATATGAAATCAAAAGATCTTAAATTAGAAGGCATAAAATATGATGATACTGGTAATTGTGCCGGTGAAGATAAATATATTACTTGGAAGATAAAAAGTGATTCTTCTAGTAAAATGTGTAATATTAGGTTGCTTAAACAGTATGATGGGAATGCGTGGTGGCGTAATGTTATTGAAACAAAAGATATTACAGCAACTAACGCTCCTCATATAACTGGATGTGATATGGAAATTACCGCTACATGCGATTTTAAAAATTGTTTTAATAATCTTGTTAATGAATCTCACGTTATTACAATAGAAGTTAAGGAGAAATAAGCTCCTCCGTCTACAGACTCCGGAGGTGATGATCCCGATGGGCATCATGGCGGACTGGGTATTAGTGGCTGTGACGAGAACCATCCGTGGACGTGTCATGATTGTCCACCTCACGCTATTTGTAATCGATAATCAGCCAATAATAGTTAGCTCTAGTATATTAACCAACCGCCGATAACTCGGCGGTTGTATTTAAATTAAATTATTACTCAGTCATTGTCTGCATCTTGTAGATAAAAAGATTGATTATCTTTATTTATGATTACACGCATATGGCCGGATCTGTTTCCATAAACATCATGGAAGTAAAAATTTGGTTTGTCAGATTTAGATTTTTCTGTTTCCCAGAAATATTCTTGTGGAGACTCGAAATATAATTTAGTAATACTCACCACATCAGAATGAGGATTTAAGATATCTAAATGTACTTGTGGTGATCCTGTAGATAACGTAACTGCAGAAGGATAAAAGTCATGGGGAGTATCAGTAACACTTTTACTGATATCAGGATGCCCAACAAGTTTGTTTTTTTCTTGATATGTACCCCAAATAAAGAAAAGATAGAGATTATCTTGATTAACAAGGTAACTAAATCTACGGAATTCCATATTGCTTGGTTCATCATTATTAACCGTCTTCCAGACATAAGCATCTTTGATTTTAAATCCATTTTTAGATTTTATATAATAATTTGTCTGAGACCATTTGTAATAATAATTATCATTACTCAATGTCTCTATGTTTGGAATGTAACGAACTACGTTAAATTTATATTTACCCGATGTAATATGCTCCGGCTTTTCAATAATGAGATCATCAGAGTTATAAGTAATTGGTTGATAACCAATAACAATAACTCTTGAATCGAAAGATGTACCTGCCAGAGTATTATACGTTTTACCATTCAGTTTAATCTGTGCACCGATTTGCATTTCCTCAACATGACTTGTTGTGACCCAATAAATTTTATGCTGGAAAATATCATCTTTGTTTTCTTCATGTAATGAATAAAATATCTCTTGAGATGACTGGTTAGGAAATACGTGATTGTATTTATTTTCTCTATCATTGTATATCCATCCATTTGATAATTCCTTACCAGTAGAATAATTAATTAATTTAATACTCTCCAGCTGTTCATCAGATAGTATGACTTGTTTGTCACTATCATTTACTGCTCTAATCAAAATCCTGATACCAATTTGCATTTTTCCATTGGCATACACGCTATCTTCTTTATTCCCGGAAGTTAAATAAATTTGGAATTTATTTAATCCTTTAATGTTTGATTCTTGGTCATTTTTTTGTTTTTTTGATTTCATTTTTAACTCCTGCTTTTTAATAAAATAATGGGTTAATAAATGGTTTTTGTAATAATTTATCATGGATTTAATTAATTTCACTTATAGTGTAATTAATTATTTTTTATATTTTTTTATTGGTTTAAATCTTATTTTTAATGTGCTAAATATTGTTTGTTTTACTCTAAATTTAAAGAGGTGGAATGCTATTGTTATAAGGGAAATATGTGATAGATTTGTTTTTGTTGTCATTTTTATTAAATAATCATACTTATACATTGATATTAAATAGAAAACAACCCAGTTAACATATAATAAAATTTAATAGAGGTATTACTATGCAGGATTCTTTTTTTTTACATGCCCACAATTTTCAAAGTGCAGCAGCTGGCCGAGTTGATCCACGGACCGGATTGTTTAATTATTTAATGCCAGTGGCACATCTTGTTGGTAATAATCATCTTGGGCCAGAACAGTCTATTTCACTCATGTATAACCCGTTAAATACTGAGAATATTGGTTTTGGTATTGGTTTTGTACAGGCTTTCACGCAGTATGATACTATAAATCGATTATTAATGCTTTCAACTGGCGAACGCTATAAAGTAGACGAAACGGATGATAAGGTCTTTTTGCAACAATATAAACAGAATGCTGTTCGTGTTGAAAAAGATAACGCTAAGAATGTTTATCGTGTGATCCATAAATCCGGTATGGTTGAAATATTAACTGGGCCAGAGGACGTTTCTAATATTAAGGTGACTAAAAAAATTATTAATCCTCTCGGTTATACTTTAAAATTTAACTGGAGTTATGATTTTGGTTCTGTTCCGCGCCTTATTTCAATCGCTGATGAAGAACACATTCTCTTAAAAATTCACTATGAGCCGGATGATTATACGCGTATTACTGTCTGGCCAACAATGTCTGAGTCTTATGATATTCGATTAGTCTTTGAGAATGATTATGTAGCCAGTGTTGAAAATCACGCGGGTAGTTCCATATTGAAATGGGAAATGCAATATGACGATAATAACCACTTCTTAATTCAAGTATCTTCGCCGACAGGGTCAAAAGAATGGGTTCATTATGATCCGGATGGTCATCAGTTTCCTCAGGCGGCTAATTTACCCACTCTTCCTTATGTAGTCAGATATACTCAATCGGCCGGACAGGGAGCCGATATTGTACGGACTTACCAATATACCAATACGAATTTTCTCGGTTATGGAGGGCAGG
The DNA here is from genome assembly GCF_963876495.1 of Xenorhabdus sp. KJ12.1. Lineage (NCBI taxonomy): Bacteria > Pseudomonadati > Pseudomonadota > Gammaproteobacteria > Enterobacterales > Morganellaceae > Xenorhabdus > Xenorhabdus sp. KJ12.1. Next base: position 4,357 of record NZ_CAWNQH010000075.1, on the reverse strand, counting down.
GGGATTGGAACAGTGATGACGACTACCTCTACGGTGTGCTAGCAGATTACCAGTATGGTTCGACTGAAAGTACTGGAGAAGGTTCGACTCTACGAAGTATCACACGGAGTTATAACAATTACCATTTGCTGATTTCGGAAACCACACAGCAAGGGCAGTGTAAACGGACCCATCAGACCGATTATTATGCAAAAATTGGCCCGTTTGATAAGCAACCCTCCCAGTTTCAGTTGCCAAAATCGGCCACAGTCAGCTTCAATGATAAAGTGACGGAGACCGTGCAGACACGGTTTGACGTAGCGGGAAACCCCATCATGCAGATTGCTGAAGATGGCACTCGCACAGACTGGGAATATTACCCCGCCGAGGGGGAAAAGGGGGCTTGCCCGGCTTCACCTTATGGTTTTGTGTGCTTTGTCAAATCTAAAAAAATCACCCCCGGTCAGTCAGTCCCTGCTGGAGCTTATGACGATGCTCCTAGTCATACAGTAAAGTATAAATATGCCACATTGCCAACACGCTCAGGGGCTCCGGCGAAATATGCTGTGGTAGGAGTGCATCAGGCATGGTACAGCGCAGATCAGTTACTGCATGAAATCCACCAAGACTATGTTAATGATGTCACTTCCCCGGAACATGGGCGTGTTCAGCATATTGATGAGAAAGTGCATACCTCGCAGGATGACGCACAAGGTGCTGAAGGGAAGGTATGGTGCACCTCTCAGTCAATAAGTTATACCGTGCAAAAGGAAGCCCTGATAAAAAGTGTGACATGGAAAGGACATAACTATAAACAAGACCAACTCAGTATTACGACGCAACATAAAAAATCACGCTTTAGTGGCAAGCTATGGCATCAGGCTGATGCTCATGGAAATACGGCGAGTTATCACTATGATGGCATCGGGCGCATTCTGAAACATATTAGTAATGTAAAGACGCCGTATGCTCAGGAAATTAATTATATTTATGATATTGAAAAGTCGGGTTCGGTGACGGCCATTCAAACGGATGTGTGGGGAAACCAGAGCCGTACCCGGTTGGATGGGTTAGGGCGCGCCTATCAGCAGGAAATACTGGAGAAAGGAAAAGAAGCTCAGGGTTGGCAGCTTGTCTCTGAAATTGAGCATGACAGCTGGGGGCGGGTTATTCACAAAACGCACTATGATTGGCTACCGATGAGCAGTGATCCAGAAAGTGTAACCAAGGTGTCAGTCAGTCAGCACACTGAATATGATGACTGGGGTCATGCTTATCGGGTTATTCAGGACTCGGGCGAACGTATTCATCAGGATTATGATCCAGTGACCCGCACCCTGAAAAAAACGATACAGGCAAAAGGACTCAATTTTAGCAGCAGTATTGTGCAGTATGATAAACGCCACCATCCTGTCACCATCACGCAGTATGACAGTCAAGGCAAGCAGTATAGCCAGCAATCTCACCATTACGATGGTTTAGGGCGCTTGCGGGCGAGCATTGATGCATTAGGGCAAAAGACCGAGTACATGTATGATGCCTTTTCGCGGATTAAAGCCATCAAGCAGCCTGACGGTACGGTGGTGCGAAAATCTTATGCGCCTTTTAGCACGGGCAGTTTATTGACCCAAATTGCGGTGGATTCACATGTTCTGGGTACCCGTGATTACGATAGCCTGCATCGGAATACTTTAACCATAATTGGTGGCCGCACTTATAGCGCCACCTACCAGGGCACAGCGCCTGTTCCTGAGATAATCACCAGTCCTACAGGACAGACGGTGAAGCATCAATATGAACCGTTGCTTGGCAATGTCTTGGCGAAAGTGGAGGCTGGTGAGATACAACAGGACTTTCAATATGATGCTACAACAGGTGTGATGACCCAATCTTCGGCTTCGCATGAATTCACCCATGGTTTCAGTTATACCGCTTCCGGTCAGTTACAGGCGGAAACCTTCCGTTTTGACGATGTGGATGCGGGCACTGTGCGGAAAACGGAATACACCTATTCTCCCAACGGTCGGATGACGGGATACTGTGATATCACCGGAAAAACCCGCTCTATGGCCTTTGATAAATATGGCCGCCCCAGCGCTGTCACTGATCCTGATATAGGGATAGATATCCAGTATGATGCCGCCAGTCGTGTGAATAGCTGGGTTGTTAATGACCGGCAGAATAATCAGAAACTCACGACAGCTTTACGGTTTGATGACTTCGGGCGTGAGATACATCGCCAAATCCAGACGGAAACCGATACACTGACCCTTAAGCAGCAGTTCAATGTTAACGGGCAGGTCCTGACTCGCACAACGCACTCACTTCAATCGGGGATGTTACGACAGGAAAGCTATGCCTATGATCCGGCCCGAAATTGGTTAACGGAATATCGCTGCTCCGGCGCAGAACGTCCCCGCGATGCTTACGGATTCCCTATTGCCGAACAGCGTTTTACCTATGATGTCTTAGGCAATATCCTGACCTGTATGACCACCCATGATGATGGCAGCAGCGATACGGCCACGTTTACTTATAGCTTGGTCGATCCCTGTCAACTGATCCGTATTACCCATACTCACCCCGGTTATCCCCTCACTATCTCTCTGATGTATGACAAAGCCGGACACCTGATTCAGGGGGAAGGCAGCCGTCATTTAACCTATGACACGTTAGGCCGTCTGGCCTCAGTGCGTTTAAATGGCGCTGTCAGCCAGTATCACTATGACGCGGGTAATCGTCTGGTACTGCAACGGGCAGGAGCCGATAAAACCCATGAATTGTATTATATTGGTCAGGCCCGTGTAGCTGAAATTCAGCGGGAAGGCAATATTGTGAAGCGGTTGCTTCGCTCACAGGGGGAAATGGTTGCAACGGTTATCGACGGGGAGACACACCTACTGGGCGTGGATGGGCATAGTAGTGTGCTGGTGAGCAACAAGGGTGATGGTACGCAAACTCGTTATCGTTATTCTCCTTATGGTCAGCAGGCAGAAGATGAACGTCATGCAGATCTTCCTGCCTATAATGGTGAGCGGCTTGATCCGATAGGTGGTGATTATCACCTAGGGAATGGCTATCGGGCTTATAACCCGGTGCTGATGCGTTTTACAGCACCGGACAGCCTAAGCCCATTTGGTGCAGGGGGTATCAATAGTTATGCTTATTGTCTGGGTGATCCCATTAACCGAACTGACCCCAGCGGGCATATGAGCGTGGGCGATATTTTTGGATTAATTTTTGGCACTATTGGGTTACTTTTTGGGATTATAACGGCTATCCCATCGTTGGGGGCATCACTGGGCTTAGGGACAGTAATAACCGGAGTCGGACTTGCTGCTGATGCAACAGGGATTGCTAGTTCGGCTACTGAAGACAGTAATCCTCATGCTTCTGCCGCTCTGGGCTGGGTCTCCATGGGATTAGGGATACTTAGTCTGGTTGGTGGTGTTGCCGGTATTGTGCAAGGTGTTCGGAAAGTGGTAACTCGTGTAGATAACAGTTTTAGTGAGGGATTGAGTGGAAGACAGCTTGGGGATCCAAGGGTAAGAGATGGGTTGTACGGGCTGGGGATACCAGCAAATAATGCGCGTAACGCTTTTGATAGATATCAAAATCAAGGATTCATTAGAGAAGTTGAATCTCCACCGGGGAGCGGAATATCTACTCTGCAACTTAATGCTACTGTTGGGAATCAAGCGTTGATAGGGCGAAACATGACAGACTATATGAGAGATACATTGAGATTTGACGTAGTAGGAGGACCAAGAGCTACACTATTACTTAATAATAGCGCAACTTTTGACCTTGGAAATAATATTAGTCATGTTGCACATGTAAATATTACAACCGATATCTATAAAGATTTATACGCGCCATTTCTCGAGCGCAATACTATAATAACTGCTCTAGATAATACTCCTATTACTGAGATCAATTTAAATCGCTATACTTTTGATAGGCATTTTGCCAGTAGAACTCATATTGAAGCAGAGGATATGGAGGTTATGTCCGCTAGATGGGCGCAATTCAGATTTGACAAGGATTTTGAGGTATGGACAACAGGTTATCTGAGAAACAGATTCCCCAATACTATGGGGCCGGACGGACCAGCATTCGTAAGGCGGCGGCTGGATTCTGTAACTGAGGCGACTATGCATAGATTATTTAATTACATGATGGATGGCAACTATAACTAATAAATGAAACTAAAAATTGGCTAAAAGATTAGTGTGTTGTGTTAGGAACATAATTAACCCCAATTCCGCTTAAGCTATTGCTGAAATATCTTCTTCTGAGTAGAAAATTTTCAGTGATGGCTTTTTCTCTTTAAGGCAGTAAGCAATCAATCCCGTTAAAATGGTTAACAAAAAACCGG
>NZ_CAWNQH010000074.1:0-50448 GCF_963876495.1 Xenorhabdus sp. KJ12.1 | reverse complement strand
TGGCAGTTTTGCGGATACAGGAAAAAAAAACACCGCAGGGACTGATAGCCCTGAGCATATCGGAACTGCGTAACCTGCTGTCAAAACTGATGAAAAAGACCAGAGAAACCGTCGAACAGATTTTATTTTGGTCAAACTGGCGACGACGACATCAGTACCGCGCACAACAATGTCATTATCGGCGCCGGGATACCCCTCTTATTCCACAGCCATTACGGCTGTAGTACTAAGCGCCTAAGGCGTGTTTTGATACACTTTGAAATCGATTGAGTATACATCTTATGAATAGAAATGCATCGAGTATATATAATATTCTTTTATGCATGAAAGAGCAGATAAAAAGAAATGTGAATTGATGTAAGTCTCGTGAGATTATATCTTCCTATAAGGCTGTTTATTATGGCCTGTAAGAACGACCATCATGGAAAACGTTATGGAAAAAAAACATCTGCATATTGCGGCAGGCATTATTAAAAACAGCAATAATGAAATTTTTATTACCCAACGTCGCGCCGATTCACATATGGGCGGATTTTGGGAGTTTCCGGGAGGTAAGCTTGAACAGGGAGAAACACCAGAACAAGCTTTAATAAGAGAGCTAAAAGAAGAGGTTGGTATCACGGTAACTCATTGTGAACTGACGGAAACTATCACTCATGAATTTACGGATAGGAATATCACTCTTTACTTTTTTATGGTTGATCAATGGGAAGATGAACCATTTGGAAAAGAAGGGCAGCCTTCCCGCTGGCTCCTGCAAACTGAATTAGTTGCTGATGAATTCCCGCCAGCAAACCGTAGTATCGTTGGTTTATTGACTAAATCTGCGGGCTAACTCGAGCAAAGATAGCGTCGAACTTATCCGACGCTATCTACACTTCGTCTTACAAGTTGCCTCTTTGCTGGCTACACTCGCTCACCCTAGTCACCGTTTTTATAAAAAGACGGTTATCTATACCTCTGGGGATTACTGAGAAGCTCCTGCCTTTCACCGGAGGCCAGCCTTTGGCTGGGCAAATTCGTTCCCGACGAATTTGTTACTCCCTTGCCGCCGCGAAGCATCTTGAAATCCATCAAGTGATTTTACTGTTCAGGCAGTTCACTCCATTCATCGTTTTCTGTGCTGTCGCCCTGACTTGGTATTTTCTTTTCTTCATTAGCCCATTCACCTAAGTCGATTAATTGACAACGCTTACTGCAAAACGGTCGGTGTGGGCTAATTTCTCCCCAGATTACGGCCTGACTACATGTAGGACATGCGACAGTCAATATTTCAGACATGCTGTTTTCTCCTGCTTAGTTTGAGGGTATGTTAACAGCAGGCCAATTCAAATGACAAATGTGCAGGTACCGTACCATTTTCACTGTCCATTGGCAGAAACCGGATAGCAAAGCGGGTTTTGTGACCAGAAACTTGCGGATAAATTAATTGGTTTTCCGAAATATCTAGTTTTAACCTTAGCAGATCGGCATCACCAGCATTCCCCTGAAAAAAACCGTTATGGCTTACCTGAGAAGAGAACATTGTTGACTGTCGTATCAGCTCCAGAATGCTTTCTAATGCCTGCTTTAGTGGTAGGAGGCTGTTTAGCCAAGAGCTGACGGTTTCATCCCGGGTAGACTGTGGCAGATGAAGCCACAGATACAATGTCGGCAGATCAAAACTACAACATCCGCCCGGAATACTGAGCCGTTGGCGAACCATGCTGATGATTCGATCTTCTTTAATCTGTTGGCTAAGGCGGGGAGCATGGTGTAATGCAAGGCTCCGTTCTTTCAGTTGCTCTACCAGACTGTGAACCATAGTCGTATCTACATTGGGAGCATTGAGCCATTGCCTTAATTTTATTTGTTGGCGTTCCAGTTCCTTTAATAACTCAGAACGTACTTCACCACGTTCCAGTATCTCAATTAACTCGGCGATTGTGCGAAAAAATGCCAAGCTGTTTGCTTGTGAATCCAGATGAGACTGTGTTTCGAGTTGTTGCAGTGAAGATTCAATCCTCAACCATGAACGCATCTTTTCATTTAGCGGGTGTTCAAAAATAATAGTAGAGGTTGCATCATTCATTGCGTTCTTCCTGTCTGACTGATTCTGCTTGTTTCAAATATTGTTGATGTAATTCGGCTATACGTACAGTGAGATCTTGCTCTTTTTGATCGTTTAATATGACATCATCTGCTTTTTCCAGACGTTCATTGCGGTCAGCCTGTGCAGCCAGAATATTTTCAACCTGTTCCCGACTAACGCCATCACGCGTGATTGTCCGGCTGATTTGTACTTCAGGGGAGACATCAACTACTAAGATTCGGTCAGCTAAATGCATTAAATTATTTTCTATTAGCAGAGGTACGACCCAAATAGCATAAGGGGCGTTGATTTGGTTCAGTTGTCGTTGTGTTTCTGTGTGTATTAGTGGATGAAGAAGTGAGTTGAGCCACTGTTTTTCTTCTGGCGCAGCAAAAATTTTCTGGCGTAGCACGGCGCGGTTTAAACTACCATCCGATAATAGGATATCCGAACCAAAGTGTTCAGCGATTGTCTGTAATGCGGGAGAACCAGAGGCAACAACTTCTCTGGCAATAATATCTGCATCAACAAGCGGGACACCAAGGGATGAAAATACATTAGAGATAGTTGTTTTACCACTACCAATTCCACCTGTGAGTGCAACAATATAAGTCATTCTATCCTTCAAATATTCTGATAGCCTATATAAATAAATTGTAACTCAAGGGAGGCATATGGGCTATAAACAAACATATATAAATCTTGTTATTACAATCATGTTCCACTTACATAGTTATCGCTCCCTTGGATGGTTCGTATCAGTGCCGCCGCTACATAACTTAGAAATTCAGTGTATATAATACGTTACGTCAAAATAGTACCCAATTGAAAAATTGGCAAATACATAGCGAGTAGTAACAGGCCTACAATTATTGCAATGAACAGCATTAATACAGGTTCAAGTAAGTTAGCTAAATTATCAGCACAGTTTATAAATTGCTCTTGATACCATATTGCTAGATTACCTAAAAATAACTCAAGTTCACCTGATTCTTCACCAATTATGACAAATTGTTTACATAATGGGGGGAAACAATACTCTTTTTTCAAGGCATGACTCATTGGTACACCTTGCTGTATTTTTCGATGGAGGTTTTTGATTCCAGCTATAAATAAAGGATGATGGGTTGCATTCATTGCACATTCCAAACCAATGGTCAACGTTAATCCTGCTTTTTGAGTCATAAATAGAATATGAAATATCTGGCTGGTATGCCGATATGTTATGAGTTTTTTGAAAAGTGGTAGTCGGGTGAAAAGTATTTTTTCTTTTTCGTGTAATGTAGGAAATCTAGAGCGTAATCCTAAATAACTAGTTGTCATTGTTAATGTTGTTATAAAAATAAAAAAACCATGATTAATAAAAAAGTTAGAGGCAGATAAGAGTAGCTGCGTTAATAAAGGTAGTGAGGCCCCAAATGCAGAATAAACCTGTTTGAATTCAGGTAGAACGAAAATCAGCATTAATAAGATAACGATTATAGCAACAAGAGAAATTATTAATGGATAACGATACGCTTTTTGGAACTTTTTATGCAATATATTTTGCTGCTCTAGTCTATTAATAAGTAACTGACAGCAAGATTCAAGTTGGCCGGTTTGTTCTCCTACTGCAATAAACTGGCAGAATAAAGGAGAAAACAGTTGTGGATAATTCTGTAAAGCGGTAGAGAATGATTCTCCCTGACTAATCTTATGAATAATATCAGCTAATATGCATCTCCAGATAACATTTTTACATTCTGGTAAGAGAATGTTAAGAGCTTGTAATAGGGGAATACCTGATGTCAGCAATGTATTTAGTTGTTGGGTGAAATGTAGCCGATAAGCCATTTCTTTTTCACTGTAATAAATAATCTGTCGGCGTTTAATGGTGTAGGGTTGTAGATCAAGCTGACTCAGATGGTTGAAAATCACTTGTCTGTTCTGACCTATATTTTCTCCTGTTATAATATTTCCTTTTTTATTCACAGCTTTCCAGTGATAAATAAATTCTATTTTCATTTTTTGCCTTCTATATGGATATTTATTGATTATGCTTCCTGGCCTAGAGTCTGATAAATCTCTTCCAGCGTTGTTATACCTTGCCCGACCAATGTTAATCCGGCAGATAAAAGCGTGGATTTTTGTTGCTGGATTGGTAAACAGGGTATCTTGTCAGAAGGTTGTGCTGATAAAATCTGTTGAAGTTCAGGTTTTATTTCGAGAAATTCATAGATGGCTGTTCTGCCATAATAGCCAGAAAAGCAGTGCTCACAACCAACAGCTACCCATGTTTTTACTGCTATATTTTGTTTTGTATCGTTATTTTCAGTATGTATGAATTCAGACTTTTCTGCGGGTTGACGACAATGGGGGCAAAGCTTGCGGACTAATCTCTGAGCAATAATTAACTTAACACATGAAGCAGTGGTATAACCTGAAATCCCCAGATGTTGCAGGCGTGATAAGGTATCTATCGTCGAGTTGGTATGTAGGGTGGATAAAACCAAGTGGCCCGTTTGAGCAGACTTCATCGATATTTCAGCAGTTTCGTTATCACGAATCTCACCAACCATGATGATATCGGGATCCTGTCTGAGTAATGCCCGCAAAACTTTGGCAAAATCTAGCCCGATTTTATTATTTACTTGTGTTTGATTAATTCCCTGTAAGGGGATTTCTATAGGATCCTCAACGCTACAGATGTTTTTCTGAGTTTGATTTAAATATTTCAGGCAACTGTATAATGTGACGGTTTTCCCGCTTCCTGTCGGGCCGGTTACTACAATCATTCCTTGCGGTACATGAAGTTTCTGAATTAAAAGTTGTAGCTGAGATTCAGACAGGCCAAGTTGTTCTAATGATAGTTGTTGTATTGTACTGAGAATACGTAGAACAATTTTTTCTCCATACAGGGTGGGTAATGTTGAGATACGTATTGCATAACGGTTCTTATTATCATTCCAGTCAAATTGCCCATCTTGTGGCTGACGTTTTTCCGCAATATTGAGTTTCGCCATAATTTTTAAGCGGGCAGGGATGCCAGTATTCATTTGAGGAGGAGGTGGTGGCATAAAATGTAATGAACCATCAACCCGAATACGTATTTGATAGCTATTTTGTAATGGCTCAAAGTGAATATCTGATGCTCTTTTTTGTATAGAAATAGATATTGTTTGATTAATTAACTGAATAACAGGAGTGTCAATATCTTCATGACTGCTTTCAATCAGTTTTTTTTCATTATAATTGTTATTTGGAGTGGTTAAATTTTCTATCCGATAGGTTTCTGCTTCACCATTTTCTGAGCAATAGTTTTCTGTGTAAGAAGGTAGTATGTGCTTTTGTGTCAACATGGATTCTATTTTGGCTTTTGGCCAAATATTAAAATCAATTATTGCACCAGAAATAAAACGTAATGCAGTAATAAACTCTTCATTGGGTGATTGGCTACAGGCAATAGTGATGGAATAACTATTTCTTTTTATAATGATTGCCTGATGTTTCTGGCATAATTCGTCAATTTCTTTTTCCATTAAATTGCTTTCCATATTTCTCATTTAACGTATTCCTTGGTTTTAAAAATGAATGGCTGTTTTTGTAAATATAAGGCTGTTTACACTTTCAGTGGAGGGCTATATTTACGCTATTTTTAAATGCTAATTTGTTTTTACTTGTTTTTTTAAAGTTTAAATGTTTCCTGACATTTTGTTTTTAACGATTCACTTTCAGAATTGCACATAACTTGCCAATGAGTCATACCATTTTTAGTATCTTGATCTGGTTTTAAGGTGATATTCAGTCCACTGAGGTTTTTCTGGCCAATAATATTTACTTCTCCTTCTTTTACTGTAATTGTATTGATGTAACGGCTATTAAACCCTGATGGAATTGATTTATGCCCAGAGCTGCATTCTTTGTAATTTCCGGTTTCAAAATGACAAATATCAATGCCAGATTTATAAGGAACAATAGCTTGTAGCATATCAGTCAGTGCTGCCTTTTGAATATATCCCTGATAGCTAGGAATACCAATCGCACCGAGGATAGATACTATTGCCATTACCACCATAACTTCCATTAATGTAAATCCTTGTTGATTCATATTATTGCTTCCTCATTTTGTATTTTTTATTCGATCTCTACATGGCTTCGTTATTTTTTAAAATAAAAGCATGATATTTATTATTTGCTGATGCCAGTTAGCATGAATGTTTTCTTAAAAAAGAAAATAAGATAAATGAAATTTATGGAAGCGATTCAAAGAAAAGAATTATTAATTACATTTTATACTGGGAAGTTTTTGAGCTTGCTCGCAAATGAAAACATGAACAACAATACTCCTCGATTGAAAAATCTAACCTGTTACACTTTGGCTGCATCTTGAAATTCATAGGGTATATACTCAATAGGTTTTGAAAGATGGAGGAATCGAGGGTATGAGGTTACATGAAGGGTGGATTGCTGATACCAGAAAGGTGATTTCACCGCATTATGATCTGCGTCCAGCAGGGGAAATCCCATCATTATTGGTTATACATAACATTAGTTTACCGCCCGGTAAGTTTGGCGGGCCGTATATTGATCAGCTATTTATGGGGACGTTGGATCCGAATGAAGACCCTTTCTTTCAGGAAATAAAAGGATTAAGGGTTTCTGCGCATTGTTTGATTCGTCGTGATGGTGAAGTTGTGCAATATGTTCCTTTCGATAAAAGAGCCTGGCATGCAGGGGTTTCCTGTTATTGTGATCGGGAAACGTGCAATGATTTTTCAATAGGTATTGAGTTAGAAGGTACCGATTACGAGCCATTTACTGAAATTCAGTACACTAAGCTGGCGGAATTGACTGAGTTACTTATCAGTCATTATCCTGATATCCGTAATAATATTACAGGTCACAGTGATATCGCTCCGGGCAGGAAAACTGACCCAGGGCCTTATTTTTACTGGGAACAGTATCGGCAGTTATTAAAGGAGCGAGTTGGATGACTCTCTTTATTCTATTGTTAATACTGGCATGGGAACGCATTTTCAAGATGGGAGAGCATTGGCAGTTAGAACATTATCTGTCTCCTTTTTTTGCCAGAGTAAAAGTATATTCATTGTGGGTCAGTTTAGTGATGGCATTTGTAGTTGCTTTTTTGACCTGGAAAATTATTGATGTACTGAGTGTTATTGCTTTTGGTATCCCTGCGATCCTGTTATGCATCATGATTAGCTTGTTATGTATTGGTGCCGGCTCTTTGCGCCATAGTTATCGTGAATATCTCCGTTCTGTACGCACTGGTGATTTAGAGCAACAGAATATTCATCTTACAAATTTACTTATAGGGCAACAGAATCCGCCTGAGATGACAAAAGATGATCGCTTGCGTGAAATACAGAACGCATTGATCTGGATAAATTTCCGCTATTATCTTGCCCCGATTTTCTGGTTAGTTGTTATGGGTGAGTTTGGTCCGTCCATTTTAATGGGATACTGTTTCCTGAGAGCTTATCAGAGATGGTTGGCGCAATGCAGAACTTCTGTGCAGCGAGCGCAATCCGGGGTTGATGCGCTATTAAATTGTTTGGATTGGATACCAGCACGTTTGGCGGGTATTGCTTATGCTTTGCTAGGGCATGGGGAAAAAGCGTTACCAGCCTGGATTGCATCACTTAGTGATTTGCGGACATCACAATATAAGGTGGTCAGTCAATTGGCTCAATTTGCATTGAGCAAGGAACCTCATTTAGATCTTTTGAATAGCCCCCTTGCTGCGGTAAAAATTGCGAAAAAAGCAACATTTACCATTGTGATTATTGTCGCACTGTTGACGATTTATGGGGCGTTAGCATAAAAAACTCCCGCCTGTGTCTATATGTGACATCTGGCGGGAATTACTTTAAAAGGATTTTTATACCGTTCATTTTTTCAGGTTGTAGCTTCCGGCTAGTGATATTGCTAATGGGCATCATTGACCCCAGTTAGACAACTTGAAATATGTTGGTATATATCAAATTAGCCTGAGTATACCCTTAATCTTTAGAGTAGCTTCTGTGTTGGCTGGTTTTTCAGTTACATATATATAGTTCTCTATGTTACTGATAACCCACTCTATTTGCATTTGCCGACGTGACTCAACTCGAAATCTATTGGGTATATATTCATCCTGAAACGTTAGAATATTCCCTGAGTTGGCACTTAAATTAACCACTTAAGAAATGTCCATAACATTTTTGTTATTCCTGAGGGGAGGGGTATTGTATTTAACGTGTTTTATATGTGTTTTTGACTACTTATTGCTGCCACTGCATTGGTTTGCCACTGCTGTCTTGTCTGCAACTGTAATAAAATGATTCAGTATGAAATCTGCACGGTAGATTGGCTATGTGGTAAAACACTTAAATTATTTTTGTGATTAACTATTTTAAATTAAGCTCTGTTAATAATTTAATAATGATGCTGTCATGATAAGTAATAAGCACTATGGCCCTTAATTTGCTCACTATATTGTGTAAGTTAAATAGTAATGTATAAATTTAAATAACAAATAAACAAAAGAATCAATATATTAAATAAATTATAACAATAGATAATGAATTTAATCTGTATCTTTACCACTCCTACCTGTTTTACTATCTGAAAATCCCTTTTGGTTATAATTTTCTGATAAAAATTAAAATAATTTGTTAAAATTTGCAGGTTTTTATGATTTAGCCCAAGGTCTTTATAGACAGCTAGTGAATACTTTGTTACTTTATGGCCTGTATTCTAAATTGGTATTACCAATTGACTAAATCCCGGCTAAACGAGGTTAATTGAATGAGGTCGATCAACTAAAGGTTAGTCTGAATACTCTGTTAAACAGGGTAGAGGGGTATAGTTCACCATAAATTGTTCAAAGTAACACTTACTTACTGAATGGCTTACAGCAGATATGGCTTATAGCAAAATTCGCCAACCAAAATTATCAGATGTGATTGAGCAGCGTCTGGAAAACCTCATTCTCGAAGGCTCGTTGCGCCCCGGGGAAAAGCTGCCGCCTGAGCGTGAGCTGGCAAAGCAGTTCGAGGTATCACGTCCTTCATTGCGCGAAGCCATTCAAAAACTAGAAGCCAAAGGGTTTCTTTTCCGTCGTCAGGGTGGAGGAACTTTTGTACAGAATAATCTCTGGCAAAGTTTCAGTGACCCGCTCGCCCAACTTATTGCAGAGAATCAGGAATCACAGTTTGATCTCCTCGAAGCACGTCATGCGCTGGAAGGTATCGCAGCTTATTATGCGGCGCTCAGAGGAACAGATGAAGATTTTAAACGCATTAAGGAAAGCCATCTCGCGATTCAGGAAGCACAGCAAAGCGGGGATATTGGTGCGGAATCTGATGCAGTTCTGCAATATCAACTTATTGTCACAGAAGCAGCACATAATGTGGTTTTGCTGCATTTACTGCGTTGTATGATCCCGATGCTGGAACAAAATATCCGGCGCAATTTCGAGTTCATTTATACCCGTAAAGAAATGCTGGCGGCAGTGAGTGACCATAGGGCAGCGATTTTTCACGCAATAATGGCGAAAGAACCGGAAAAAGCCCGTGAAGCTTCACATCGTCATTTGTCTTTCATTGAAGAAGTTTTATTGGATCTGACTCGTGAGCATACCCGTCGTGAACGCTCACTGAGACGGCTCCAACAACATCAGGAATAAGAGCCTATCCTCCGGGGCGTCATGGATTAAAACAACTCCCAAATGGGGTAGGTCCTAAATTGACTGTGCAGATCCTGGCTGCTGCGTCTGTACAGTCGTTATGCTCTTTTTGAAGAGTTTTAGCGGCAACATATAGCAGGGCCTATCTTCCGGTCATGACTGACTGAATGTCAAAGGGTATGACCAGAAGATAGGCTCCAAAACAACCATTAGAAATAGATAACAGATAAGGAACACACCATGTCAGATATTTTGAAAAATGACGTGGATCCGATCGAAACTCGCGACTGGTTACAGGCGATCGAATCGGTCATCCGTGAAGAAGGTGTTGAACGCGCTCAATTCCTGATTGATCAGGTTTTGAACGAAGCACGTAAAGGTGGTGTTAGTGTAGCAGCTGGTACTGCAAGCCGTGATTACATCAACACTATTCCGGTTGAGGATGAGCCGGCTTACCCTGGTAATCTGGATTTGGAACGCCGCATTCGTTCCGCAATTCGCTGGAATGCCATCATGACTGTTCTGCGTGCATCCAAGAAAGATTTGGAGCTGGGCGGTCACATGGCTTCATTCCAGTCTTCCGCTACTGTTTATGAAGTTTGCTTTAACCATTTCTTCCGCGCTCGTAATGATAATGATGGCGGCGACTTGGTTTACTTCCAGGGCCATATTTCTCCGGGCGTTTATGCTCGTGCATTCCTTGAAGGTCGTCTGACTGAAGAGCAGATGAACAACTTCCGTCAGGAAATCGGCGGTAACGGTCTGTCTTCTTATCCGCATCCTAAACTGATGCCTGACTTCTGGCAGTTCCCGACTGTTTCAATGGGTCTGGGCCCAATCTCTGCCATTTATCAGGCTAAGTTCCTGAAATATCTGGAAAACCGTGGTCTGAAAGATACGTCTAAACAAACCGTTTATGCTTTCCTGGGCGACGGTGAGATGGATGAGCCAGAATCCAAAGGTGCGATCACTATCGCAACTCGTGAAAAACTGGACAATCTGGTATTTATCATCAACTGTAACTTACAGCGTCTGGATGGCCCAGTAACCGGTAACGGTAAAATTGTTAATGAACTGGAAGGCATTTTCGCAGGCGCTGGCTGGCAGGTACTGAAAGTCCTGTGGGGCGAGCGTTGGGATGCACTGCTGCGTAAAGATACCAGCGGTAAACTGGTTCAGCTGATGAACGAAACTCTGGACGGCGACTATCAGACATTCAAGTCTAAAGATGGTGCTTATGTCCGTAAACACTTCTTCGGTCGTTACCCAGAAACTGTGGAATTGGTCAAAGATATGACTGATGACGAGATTTGGGCTCTGAACCGTGGTGGTCATGATCCTAAGAAAGTTTACGCTGCACTGAATAAAGCGCAGGAAACTAAAGACCAACCAACTGTAATCCTGGCTCAGACCGTTAAAGGTTACGGCATGGGTGATACCGCTGAAGGTAAAAACATTGCTCACCAGGTTAAGAAAATGAACATGGAAGGCGTTCGCCAGTTCCGTGATCGTTTCAATGTGCCTGCATCTGATGAGCAAGTTGAAAACCTGCAATACGTGACTTTCGACAAAGACTCAGAAGAAGCTAAATATCTGCATGAGCGTCGTAATGCACTGGGTGGTTACCTGCCAAGCCGTCGTGTTAACTTCGACGACAAACTGGAAATCCCAGCACTGGAAGAGTTCAACTCTCTGCTGGAAGAACAATCCAAAGAAATTTCTACCACTATCGCTTTCGTTCGTGCCCTGAACGTAATGCTGAAGAACAAGTCTATCAAAGATCGTCTGGTTCCAATCATTGCTGACGAAGCACGTACTTTCGGTATGGAAGGTCTGTTCCGTCAGATCGGTATCTATAGCCCGAATGGTCAGCAGTATACTCCGCAGGACCGTGAGCAGGTTGCATACTATAAAGAAGACGCTAAAGGTCAGATCCTGCAGGAAGGTATCAACGAACTGGGTGCAGCATCATCTTGGCTGGCGGCTGCAACTTCTTACAGCACCAATAACCTGCCGATGATCCCGTTCTACATCTACTACTCCATGTTCGGATTCCAGCGTATCGGTGATCTGTGCTGGGCTGCTGGCGATCAGCAGGCTCGTGGCTTCCTGGTTGGTGGTACTTCCGGTCGTACGACTCTGAATGGTGAAGGTCTGCAACACGAAGATGGTCACAGCCATATTCAGTCTCTGACTATTCCTAACTGTATCTCTTATGATCCAGCGTTTGCTTATGAAGTAGCTGTTATCATGCATGATGGTCTGGAGCGTATGTATGGTGAGAAGCAAGAGAATATCTACTACTACATCACCACTCTGAACGAAAACTACCATATGCCAGCAATGCCGGAAGGTGCTGAAGAAGGTATCCGTAAAGGTATCTATAAACTGGAAAGCATGGAAGGCGCGAAAGGTAAAGTTCAGTTGCTGGGCTCTGGTTCTATCCTGCGTCACGTTCGTGAAGCAGCTAAGATCCTGTCTGACGAGTACGGTGTTGCTTCTGACGTTTATAGCGTAACTTCCTTCACTGAACTGGCTCGTGATGGTCAGGATTGTGAGCGTTGGAACATGCTGCACCCATCAGAAGAACCACGCGTTCCTTATATCGCTCAGATCATGAACGAAGCACCAGCAGTTGCTTCTACCGATTACATGAAGCTGTTTGCTGAGCAGGTTCGTAACTTTGTACCAGCAAGCGAATTCCGCGTACTGGGTACTGACGGCTTCGGTCGTTCTGACAGCCGTGAAAACCTGCGCCACCACTTTGAAGTTGATGCTTCTTACGTGGTTGTTGCTGCTCTGGGTGAATTGGCTAAACGTGGCGAAGTTGATGTGAAAGTGGTTGAAGAAGCCATCAAGAAATACAGCATCAACCCAGAAAAAGTTAACCCACGTCTGGCATAAGAGGTAAAGATTAATGTCTATCGAAATTAACGTGCCTGATATTGGTGCAGATGAAGTTGAAGTTACCGAGATTCTGGTGAAAGTTGGTGACACAGTAGAAGTAGAACAGTCACTGATCACTGTTGAAGGTGACAAGGCTTCTATGGAAGTTCCTTCTCCACAGGCGGGTGTGGTTAAAGAGATCAAAGTTACAGTTGGTGACAAAGTTGAAACCGGCAAACTGATTATGATCTTTGAATCCGCAACTGGTGCAGCAGAAGCAGCACCTGTACAGCAGGAAGCGGCTCCGGCAGCAGCGCCTGTTGCAGCTGAAAGCAAAGAAGTTGCTGTACCGGATATCGGTGGTGATGAAGTTGAAGTTACCGAAATCATGGTAAAAGTGGGTGATACCATCACTGAAGAGCAATCGCTGCTGACTGTTGAGGGTGACAAGGCTTCCATGGAAGTGCCTGCGCCATTCTCAGGTACTGTGAAAGAGATCAAAATCGCGGTTGGCGATAAAGTAAAAACTGGTTCTCTGATCATGGTATTTGAAGTTGCAGGTTCTGGTGCAGCGCCAGCTCCGGCAGCAGCTTCTGCTCCGGCCGCAGCGCCTGCGGCATCTGCGGCAAAAGAAGTTAATGTACCGGATATCGGTGGTGATGAAGTTGAAGTTACCGAAATCATGGTAAAAGTGGGTGACACCATTGCTGAAGAGCAGTCACTGATCACTGTTGAAGGTGACAAGGCTTCCATGGAAGTCCCTGCGCCATTTGCAGGTACTGTGAAAGAGATCAAAATCGCGGTTGGCGATAAAGTAAAAACCGGCTCTCTGATCATGGTATTTGAAGTTGCAGGCTCAGCACCTGTGGCAGCACCTGCAGCGGCTCCGGCTCCTGCGGCTGCACCAGCGAAAGCAGCACCAGCTCCGGCCGCGGCTAAGCCAGCAGAAGGCAAAAATGAGTTTGCAGAAAATGACGCTTACGTTCATGCAACTCCGGTTATCCGCCGTCTGGCTCGTGAATTCGGTGTAAACCTGGCTAAAGTTAAAGGTACTGGTCGTAAAGGTCGTATCCTGCGCGAAGACGTTCAGGCTTACGTGAAAGATGCGATCAAGCGTGCTGAAGCTGCACCTGCGGCTGCGGGTGGTGGCTTGCCTGGTATGCTGCCTTGGCCGAAAGTTGATTTCAGCAAGTTTGGTGAAATCGAAGAAGTTGAAATGAGCCGTATCCAGAAAATCTCCGGTGCAAACCTGAGCCGTAACTGGGTAATGATCCCTCATGTTAACCTGTTCGATGAAGCGGATATAACTGAAGTTGAAGAATTCCGTAAACAGCAAAACAAAGAAGCAGAGAAGAAACAGCTGGGCGTGAAAATCACTCCGCTGGTATTCGTCATGAAAGCGGCTGCAAAAGCACTGGAAGCAATGCCTCGCTTTAACAGCTCTATCTCTGAAGATGGCCAAAAGCTGATCCTGAAAAAATACGTCAACATCGGTATTGCGGTTGATACGCCTAACGGCCTGGTTGTTCCTGTATTCAAAGATGTTAACAAAAAAGGCATCATGGAACTGTCAAGAGAACTGGCTGAAGTATCCAAGAAAGCTCGTGCTGGTAAGCTGACTGCTTCCGACATGCAGGGCGGCTGCTTCACGATCTCCAGCTTGGGTGGTATCGGTACAACCGGCTTTGCACCAATCGTGAACGCGCCAGAAGTGGCTATTATGGGTCTGTCCCGTTCTTCTATGAAGCCGGTCTGGAATGGCAAGGAATTCGTTCCTCGTCTGATCCTGCCAATGTCTCTGTCTTTCGACCACCGTGTGATCGATGGAGCTGATGGTGCTCGTTTCATCACTTATATTAATCAGTTGATGAGCGACATTCGCCGTCTGGTGATGTAATGCAAAGGCCGGTGAATAGCCGGCCTAATAATTACGACAGTGATGGAAATTTTAGACTTGTATCTGACAGGTTGAGATTTCCGTCACGTTAACGCGCTTTTCAGGTTATTTACAATTCTGTAAACTGCTCGCGGTGTGTACGTCCCGGTGGAATATGGTTTTTTTTCGTCTGACCCGCCGGACAAACAATTAAGAGGTCATGATGAGTACTGAAATTAAAGCCCAGGTAGTGGTGCTTGGAGCAGGCCCAGCAGGGTATTCTGCTGCTTTTCGTTGTGCAGACTTAGGTTTGGATACCGTTCTGGTTGAGCGCTACTCTACTCTGGGTGGTGTTTGTCTTAACGTTGGTTGTATCCCATCTAAAGCATTGCTTCACGTTGCTAAAGTCATTGAAGAAGCAAAAGCGCTGGCACAACACGGTATCGTGTTTGGTGAGCCACAAACTGATATCGATAAAATCCGTCTCTGGAAAGAAAAAGTTATTTCCCAGTTGACAGGTGGTCTGGGTGGCATGGCTAAGGGCCGTAAAGTTAACGTTGTTAACGGTGTTGGTAAATTCACAGGTGCTAACACTCTGGTAGTTGAAGGCGAAAATGGCGCAACAACGATTAATTTTGATAATGCCATTATTGCAGCGGGTTCACGCCCAATTCAGCTGCCATTCATTCCGCATGATGACCCTCGCGTATGGGATTCTACTGATGCACTGGAGCTGAAAACAGTTCCGGGACGCATGCTGGTTATGGGCGGCGGTATCATCGGTCTGGAAATGGGCACTGTTTATCACGCTCTGGGTTCTCAGATTGACGTGGTTGAAATGTTCGATCAGGTTATCCCTGCTGCGGACAAAGACGTTGTTAAAGTATTCACTAAACGTGTCAGCAAGAAATTCAACCTGATGCTGGAAACCAAAGTGACTGCTGTAGAAGCCAAAGAAGATGGTATCTACGTGACAATGGAAGGTAAAAAAGCACCGGCAGAACCTCAGCGCTATGACGCGGTTCTGGTTGCTATCGGCCGTGTACCAAACGGTAAACTGATCGATGCTGGTCAGGCAGGTGTTGCTGTTGATGAGCGTGGCTTTATCAATGTTGATAAGCAAATGCGTACTAACGTACCTCATATCTTCGCTATTGGTGATATCGTTGGTCAACCAATGCTGGCACACAAAGGTGTTCATGAAGGCCATGTTGCTGCCGAAGTTATTTCCGGTAAGAAACATTATTTCGATCCAAAAGTGATCCCATCCATTGCTTATACTGAGCCAGAAGTTGCGTGGGTTGGTCTGACTGAGAAAGAAGCGAAAGAGAAAGGCATCAGTTACGAAACTGCAACTTTCCCATGGGCTGCTTCCGGTCGTGCAATTGCATCTGATTGTTCAGATGGTATGACTAAACTGATTTTCGATAAAGAAAGCAACCGTATTATCGGTGGTGCTATTGTTGGTACTAACGGTGGCGAACTGCTGGGTGAAATCGGTCTGGCTATCGAGATGGGTTGTGATGCAGAAGATATCGCTCTGACTGTTCACGCTCACCCGACTCTGTACGAATCAATCGGTATGGCTGCTGAAATGTACGAAGGCAGCATCACTGACTTGCCAAACCCTAAGGCAAAGAAAAAGAAATAATGCATTAGATTTTGCGTTATTTTTGCAGTGAATATAGGCGGCTTCTATTGTAGAAGCCGTTTGTTATTTATTTTTTCGCTAATTGGCTCTTGCATGGAGAGTCTTGCCGTTTTCTCACTTAATTATTTTCATAAATAAAGATAAGAGGTTTTCAGGACAAAACATCAACAAATAGTATTTAAATCCTAAATACACACTTTATGCACCTCTATCCAGAACTTTACTGCACTCCAATGTTGATTTTATGTGAATGAATTAACATGCCATTCAAATTTTGGTATTCTAATTGCCCGAAGCTCGGCATAATTTTGATGTTATGTGAGCAAATCCTCTGACCTGGCATCCCTAATGGTCATTTCATGGTGATCGTTACCGGGTGCAGACAGCCGGGCATATAAAAGACAATGAGAGCGAGGAGTTAGTCGTGCTAGAAGAATACCGCAGGCACGTAGCCGAACGTGCAGAGCAAGGCATCGTCCCTAAGCCATTAGACGCAGCTCAAGCAGCCGCGCTGGTCGAATTACTGAAGAACCCACCTCAAGGTGAAGAAGATTTCCTGCTAGATCTGTTGACTAACCGAGTTCCCCCCGGTGTTGATGAAGCTGCTTATGTAAAAGCTGGCTTTCTTGCTGCAATCTCGAAGAGTGAAACCACTTCACCACTTATTACACCGGAAAAAGCGATTGAATTATTGGGAACCATGCAGGGTGGGTACAATATCCATGCTCTGATTGACGCTCTCGATAATGAAAAACTGGCACCTATTGCCGCTAAGGCTCTGTCTCACACTTTACTGATGTTCGACAGTTTCTATGATGTGGAAGAAAAAGCGAAAGCAGGTAATCCACATGCCAAACAAATTATCCAGTCATGGGCTGATGCAGAATGGTTCCTGCAACGCCCGGCACTGGCTGAAAAAATTACTGTTACGGTCTTCAAAGTCACTGGTGAAACTAATACAGATGACCTTTCCCCTGCACCAGATGCGTGGTCACGCCCCGACATTCCATTACATGCGTTAGCTATGCTGAAAAATGCCCGTGAAGGTATCGTGCCTGATCAGGCTGGCGTTGTTGGTCCAATCAAGCAAATTGAAGCACTCAATGAAAAAGGCCATCCTCTGGCTTATGTAGGGGATGTTGTGGGAACCGGTTCTTCCCGTAAATCTGCTACAAACTCCGTTTTGTGGTTTATGGGGGAAGATATCCCGTTTGTGCCTAATAAACGTGGTGGCGGTGTTGTATTGGGTGGGAAAATTGCTCCAATATTCTTCAACACAATGGAAGATGCTGGTGCATTGCCGGTTGAAGTTGATGTATCCCGACTGAATATGGGGGATGTGATTGACATCTATCCATATAAAGGTGAGATCCGCCTTCATGATACCAATGAAGTATTGTCAACTTTTGAACTGAAAACAGATGTACTGATTGATGAAGTACGTGCCGGAGGCCGAATTCCATTAATTATCGGTCGTGGCCTGACAACCAAAGCCCGTGAATCTTTAGGGTTGCCATACAGTGATGTTTTCCGTCAGGCGAAAGCGATTGAGAAAAGTAACCGGGGTTTCACACTGGCACAGAAAATGGTTGGCCGTGCCTGTGGTACTAGCGGGATCCGTCCGGGAGAATATTGTGAACCGAAGATGACCTCTGTTGGTTCACAGGATACAACCGGGCCAATGACCCGTGATGAGTTGAAAGATTTGGCCTGTCTGGGCTTCTCAGCGGATCTGGTCATGCAGTCGTTCTGCCATACTGCGGCTTATCCAAAACCTGTGGATGTGACGACCCATCATACATTACCTGACTTCATCATGAACCGTGGTGGCGTATCTCTGCGCCCGGGTGATGGCATTATTCACTCATGGCTGAACCGTATGTTACTGCCGGATACCGTAGGTACAGGCGGTGACTCTCACACCCGTTTCCCTATTGGTATTTCTTTCCCAGCGGGTTCTGGTTTGGTCGCATTTGCGGCGGCAACGGGAGTTATGCCGTTGGACATGCCGGAATCTGTATTAGTGCGTTTTAAAGGGAAAATGCAACCGGGTATCACTTTGCGTGATCTGGTTCATGCCATTCCTTACTATGCGATTCAGCAAGGTTTATTAACCGTAGAGAAAAAAGGTAAGAAAAATATTTTCTCCGGTCGTATTCTGGAAATTGAAGGTTTGCCAGAACTCAAAGTTGAGCAGGCATTTGAACTGGCAGATGCATCTGCCGAACGTTCTGCGGCGGGCTGTACGATAAAACTGGATAAGTCACCGATTATTGAATACCTGCAATCCAACATTGTTCTGTTGAAATGGATGATTGCAGAAGGTTACGGCGATCGCCGGACGCTGGAACGCCGTATTATTGGTATGGAAAACTGGTTGAAAGATCCTCAGTTACTGGAGGCGGATGCAGATGCAGAATATGCCGCAGTAATTGAAATTGATCTGGCTGAGATCAAAGAACCTATTTTGTGTGCACCTAATGATCCGGATGATGCCCGCCTGTTATCTGATGTTGCTAACAGCAAAATTGATGAAGTGTTTATCGGCTCCTGTATGACAAACATTGGTCACTTCCGTGCTGCCGGTAAGTTACTCGATCAGCATAAAGGCCAGTTACCTACTCGTCTTTGGGTTGCTCCTCCAACTAAAATGGATGCTGCTCAGTTGACCGAAGAAGGTTATTACAGTGTCTTTGGTAAGAGTGGGGCACGCATCGAAATTCCGGGCTGTTCATTGTGTATGGGTAATCAGGCTCGGGTTGCTGATGGTGCTACGGTGGTTTCTACTTCCACACGTAACTTCCCGAACCGTTTAGGTGCAGGAGCTAATGTTTATCTTGCATCGGCGGAACTGGCGGCTGTGGCTTCATTACTAGGCCGTCTGCCAACGCCGGAAGAGTATCTGCAATTCATGGAGAAAGTTGATGAAACCGCGGCAGATACTTATCGCTACCTCAATTTTGATCAGTTGAACGAGTATACTGAAAAAGCGGATGATGTTATCTTCCAAACTGCCGTGTAAAAAAGTATATTGCTGAATGAATAAGGGAGGCGCATGCCTCCCTTTTTTGTGCCTGATTTTTGCGGCAGATTTTGTGTCAGTTTGTGGGCTGGCTCTGAGGTGGGAGCATCGGAAATGTTTAAAATCCGGATGTGATTGAGATAAGTAAAATGTGGAGGTATGTGATGGAATATGAATTTATGCAGGATATCACTGGTCAGGTTACAGCGCGCTTTTCAATGGATCATGAAGCTATTGGTCATTGGCTTAATGAGGAGGTGAAAGACGATTTGAGCATATTAGATAAGATAACCTCAGCGCTGATAGAAATAAAAGGCAGTGTACGCCAGTGGCAGTTGAACGGTCATGAATACACACTGTTAATGAATGAAGAAGAAATCATGATAAGAGCCAATCAACTCCAGTTTGATACTGAAGAGATGGAAGAGGGAATGAGTTACTACGATAACGAAAGTCTGGCATTTTGCGGTACAGATGATTTTATCGATATGCTGGCAAATTATAGAGACTTTGTTTTGCAAAAAAATAAAGGGTAAGTGGTTATGTTCAATCCATGGCCGCTTTCTGCCATAATTTCTATTCCATCGCTTTCGTGTTCATGTAGATAGGTTCCAACAAAAAAAGGTAGGCTTTTATGGAAGAGATCAATCTGTCCGGTGAGATAGATAAAGCAACACATTGGCTGGTCAATAATCAAGAAATACTGATCCAGTATGCAATGAATATCGTATTTGCCATTTTAATTCTGATAGTCGGTTTGTCCATTGCCAAGCTGGCATGTAAGGCAGTGAAACGCGTTATGTCGTTACGTGGTGTTGATACGACTATTTCTGACTTTTTATCAGCCATAATTCGTTATGCCATTATCGCGTTTACTATCATTGCCGTTCTCGGAAGGTTAGGGATCCAGACTGCATCTGTCATTGCGGTTATTGGTGCTGCCGGTTTAGCTGTTGGTCTGGCATTACAGGGTTCATTATCAAATTTTGCCGCAGGTGTGTTGCTGGTTGTTTTCCGCCCGCTTCGTGTTGGTGAGTATGTCATCATTGGGTCAGTGGAAGGGACTGTTGTACAGGTGCAGATTTTCTCCACAACATTGCGTACGGCGGATGATCGCATCATTGTTATCCCTAATGGAAAGATTATTACAAATAATATAATCAATACCAGCCGTGAACCAAACCGCCGTACTCAGATTATGGTCGGTGTGGCATATGACGCAGATATTGATGAAGTTAAGAAAGTATTGGGTGATGTTATTCAAGCGGATAACCGTATCCAGCATGACAAAGGTGTAACTATTCGTCTACATGAAATGGCACCTTCATCACTTAATTTTATTGTACGTGTATGGACAACCAATGGTGATGCCTGGAGTGTTTATTGGGATCTGATGGAAAACTTCAAGCGAGCTTTAGATAAACATAAGATTGGTATTCCTTTCCCACAAATGGATGTTTATCTTCATCAGCAGCAGATTGCTTTGCAGAAGAATACGGACAATTAACTAAAACTTTTTATGTAAGAAATAATTGATGGGAGAAATACTTGGTGTGAGAAACAGATATACTCACACCAAGTCAGAATTTGCTTAAACGGTATTTAAATTTTTAATCAGAGAAGTCGGTGTTGTTTACTTCATAGGTACGGCTTCAAATACAAGCATTTCCAGCGGTTTTAGTGTCACGGTGACAGCTTTGGTATAGTTTTCCGGTACAGTGGAGTTGTTGCCGTATACGGGGATTAGTCTGAAATGCGAGGTTTCTCCTCGCGGGATTTCGAAGTCTTTTGCCATATCCAGATAATATGTCTGTGCTTTATCTGACGGATTACGGAGACCGAGAATTGCTTTACGTTTATTCCATGATGCCCAGCCGTAAATTTTCAGCGCATGGGGATCGCCGCCTATCCAGTGGCTATCTATCAGTACATCTGAATTGCTCCGTGACCACTTAGCCGCTTTCGCCAGCGTATCCCATTTGGCCTTATTCAGCATAGACGGTGTAATATATAGCTCTTGTAGCTGTGAGCCGGTGGCGAAGTAGCTCCAGACCTGATCGGCG
The DNA here is from genome assembly GCF_963876495.1 of Xenorhabdus sp. KJ12.1. Classification (NCBI taxonomy): domain Bacteria; kingdom Pseudomonadati; phylum Pseudomonadota; class Gammaproteobacteria; order Enterobacterales; family Morganellaceae; genus Xenorhabdus; species Xenorhabdus sp. KJ12.1. The sequence continues at coordinate 29,210 of NZ_CAWNQH010000074.1, read as the reverse complement.
AAATCGCCATCCGTTTGTACCTTCTCCAGCCCATCATAGGCGTTTTTCGCGCTGACGATGCCGTGGTACATCAGTGAATTAAGCGGTAATAACGGACTCTTTTTCACAATCGAGCGATAAGTTTCTGCATCACGATAAGTGACCCACTTCTGAGCTGGTGAACCTTTACCGTCTAAATTGATATCAGAACCCTGACGCCAGATAGAATCAGCGTAGAACAGCCAGGAAGGGCTGGCAGTGGTGCCGGTTGTCAGGTTGATAAACAGATCCTTGTTAGCTGCTCGCATATTATTAATGAGGGCAATTGAAGCATCGAAATCGGAAGCAAACGGGCTACCCTCAATATGAGAATTGGCGTTACCCATACCGTCCAGCTTGAAGGAAGTAATGTGTTCATTTTTGATGAGGTTGAGAACTTGGGCGTTAAAGCTTTTGAAATAATTTGGACCGGAGAGAGCGAGCATTCCATTAGCTGTTTCAAAACCATACTCTTTGGCATGTGAGACGCGGATTTGGCCTGATTCACCATAGCCGCCCCAAGGGGAAAGCCACAAACCTATTGAACTGTGCAGGCTGGTTGCCTTGTTTCTAACGGTATCGAAATGACTGAAAGCTGGGCTAAACAGCCATCTGCCAGTGAGGTCATCCCAGCCATCATCCAGTAGAAAGGCATCAAGCTTCACTCCACGTCCGGTAATGAATTCTTTATTCCACTCATCTATCCGTTTCAATACATCTTGTTCGGTGTAGGCGGAGCCAAAACCTATATCCATCCAGCTATTGTAGTGTAGATAGGGTTTATATGGACGTGGGCGCAGTGTGTTGATCAGTTGGTTAACACTGCGGCGAAGTTGATTGGTTTCCGAAAAGGTGCCAAGGAAGATAGTGTAGCTGAGCGGAATTTTAGGCTGGATAGCCATTTTCAGCTCGACGTTCAGGCTACTGCTTGCTTTATGGACATTGGTGTTAACAAAAGGTTTTTTGGGCAGAATAACAAATGGGTTGGCAATGATTGGTGAACTGTTGATTTCGCCATCAATATAAGGTGTCGGAGATTGCTGCTTAGTTGTCGGGAAGAAGGTGATGTTAGTAATTTCTCTGGGTTTACCTACCGCAGTGATAGTGTAATTAATGCTGGCATATTTCTTTTTCAGCATGCTCAGTACGACGGTGACGTTAAAATCCTTGTGGGAATAATCAATCTTAATTGCGTTATCCAGTTGCTCTATATGTTTAATTTTAAAATCAGAGGTATGAATCACATCTTGATTTGGCAGCGTTAGAAAAAAGAGTTCCTGTGATGTGATCTGGCGGTGGAACGGTTTATCCTGAATCGTAACTACAGACTTCGGTTCTTCAAACGAGATCTTAATATTATCGTTAGTCAGGACATAATTTGCGGCAAAAGCGCTATTCGAAATAAGCAGACTAATTAATGAAACTTTTGTGATATTTTTCATAGGAAGGCTCTTTATTTTTATTTAGAAAAGGAAAACATTTCGGTAATTAAAATAAGAATAAAAAGTGAAAAAATATTTTTTAGCTTGGTAGCTGTGTTCATGTTCAAATAAAAATAAACTGGGAGGAGCAAGTGTCTCTATCCCTCTTTATCAAGGGCTATATGTAGCATGGTGTACTTCAACCGCCCGTCACATGCGGAAGGAAATAATCAGGCGGACTGCTTACTTGCTTAGTGCTTTATTAATTTTATTAATGATGAATAAGAATAATTAATTTTTACTAATGAATGTGTTTGCTTAATATGCAGATAGACCTTATTTTATTGAATAATTATTAGGAATTTCTGCATGTTTTCGACGTTAATTCAGGGCTTTTTTCTTAGTGCTGCAATGATCATCCCACTTGGGCCACAAAATGTTTTTGTGATGCAGCAAGGCAGTAAAAAACAATTTCATCTGATGAGTGCCGCATTATGTGCCATCAGTGACATTATTCTGATTATGGCTGGGATCTTTGGAGGAAGTGCTCTACTTGGTCAATCTACTTTTTTGTTACAGGCGGTGACATGGGGAGGCGTTGCATTCCTCTTATGGTATGGATGGGGGGCTTTTCGGGCCGCATTATCTGCGGATTTTTCACTGTCCAATAAAGATGTGGTTGTTCAAAGCCGCTGGCGGATTATTGTGACATTATTTGCAGTAACTTGGCTGAATCCTCATGTTTATCTGGATACCTTTATTGTATTAGGTAGCATTGGAGGTGGATTATCAACTGAGTTGAGACCGTGGTTTACCATCGGTGCAGTGACTGCCTCTATCAGTTGGTTTTTCGCATTGGCGATACTCGCCGCGTGGTTTTCTCCAATCCTTAATCAACCTCGTTCTCAACGCATCATTAATCTGTTTGTGGGATGCGTAATGTGGTATATCGCATGGAATTTATTGAAGCAGGGATTACAGATTTTTAATTAACTGAAACAATTCTTTATAATTTAAACAATTCTTTATAAATAGTGTGCTAATGTTTCTGAAAATTGCTTGTCTTACTGTCTATTAGGATCTTCTAGCCTATTAGACTGTTACAGGTTATTAGAGTCTGACCAAAATGCTTATTTATTTGCTGTATATCCAGTTTTTTTCGAGTTAACAGTGGCTTGAAAGAGGGTGGGTATATCCGAAAGGAGGTTTTAGTGAAACGTAACTCACTGATATTTGCTGTTATGCTGGCTGTAGGCAGTATGTCAGTTTCAGCGGCGGAATTACCATCTGTCCCACATATATCTACTTCTGGTAGTGCGACAATCAAAGCAGCTCCGGATATGGCAACTCTGATGATTCATGTCAAAGTGAGCCAGAAAAGCGCGACCGAGGCCAAGCATAAAGTTGATGCACGTGTCGCCAAGTATTTTGATTTTTTGAAGGCGAGTGGTATCGATAAAAAGGATATTAATGCGGCCAATATCCGGACCCAGCCAGAATATCAATATGATCAGAAAAATGGTAAATCAACCATTATAGGGTATAGCGCATCTCGCTCAGTTGAAGTCAAAGTACACAAATTGGATCAACTGAATCCGCTGCTGGATGGTGCTTTGAAAGCAGGACTGAATGAAATTAATTCAGTGCAATTCAGTGTTGCTGATCCTCAGCTATATCGTAATGAAGCTAGACAGAAAGCGATCACAAATGCGATTCAACAGGCAACTGAACTGGCAAAAGGCTTTAACAGTAAGTTAGGTGCTGTATATAGTGTCACTTATCGTCCCCCTGAAGCTGTACCTTATCCAATGAACAGACTGCAATTAAGGACGACTCAGATGGCAGCTGCGCCAGCAGGGGATTCAGCAGATGAAACTTATGAACCACAAAGCATCGAGTTTTCTGATCACGTTGATGCAGTTTTTGAATTACAGCGTTAATTAATTTCATCTTCCTGACGTAACATCTGGCGCCCAAGTTTTAACAGGGCGTCAGTAACTTTTCTCATTGCACTGCTTTCTGGGGCAAACCGGTGCCAGTAAAGCATACGGCGCTGGTACAGCCCGGGTGTTAAATCAACTAATTCACCTGCTTTTAGTTCTCTGTCAATTTGTAAATGAGGGATCATACAGCATGTCGTGCCTTGTTTTGCTAATTGAACAAAGGCTTCAGATGAGTTAACGATATGGCAGGGCACACTACCCGGCGATAAATCAAAATACTGTTGTAAAAAGGCCTGATGCATATCATCCAGATGATCAAATGCAACCGCTGGTGCTTTCAATAATGCAGAGCGTGTCACTCCATTAGGGAAAAAGCTATCGGCAAATTTAGGAGAAGCGACGAAGAGATAATCGAGAGCGCCTAATTTATCCACCAGACAGCTTGGCAGTGGTTGTGACTGAATACTTATGGCACCGACAACTTCCCCGCGTCTCAGGCTTTCCTGTGTCCGGGTTTCATCTTCTACCTGAATATTGAGTCTGATGGGTAAATCAGAAAGCACCGGATGGAGTGCGGGTAAAAGCCAGGTAGCCAGACTATCTGCATTGACAGCAAGAGAAAGTAGCAGGGGAGTTTCATTGCCATTCTCATCACCGAGCCATTGTGCTTCGAGCAATTCCACTTGATGTAATAACGCCAGCAATTTTTGTCCCTGCTCTGTAGGACGGGGCGGAACAGTACGCACTAAGAGTGGTTGTCCAAATAAATTTTCTAATTGCTTGATGCGCTGGGATACGGCGGATTGAGTAATACAAAGCTTTTGGGCTGCACGTTCGAAGCCGCGTTCGCGGATCACGGCGTCTAACGCCTGTAAGGATCGGTAATCAGGACGTTTCATTGAAAATCAGGCTCTCCGTTTGTCATTAACTCTTCGATTATTCTGGAATGGTATTTATTCTAGAATGATATTGTGTGCCCAAAATATTTTTCGGTCTAGGTAGCACTATGCCATATTTTTTCACAGGGTAAGATAAAATATTGTTTATACTGGCGGCTGGATTTTTCTTGTAATTGATTATAGGCATTGATTGATATGACACAGGATGAACTGAAAAAAGCGGTAGGCTGGGCAGCGCTGGAATATGTTAAACCGGGAACAGTTGTGGGAGTAGGCACCGGTTCAACGGCATCTCATTTTATTGATGCTCTGGGAACAATGAAAGATCAAATCGAAGGTGCGGTATCCAGCTCGGAAGCATCAACTGAGAAATTGAAAAGTCTTGGTATCCCTGTGTTTGACTGTAATGAAGTTGACTCTCTAGACATTTATGTTGACGGAGCTGACGAAATTAATGCTCAAATGCAGATGATTAAAGGTGGTGGTGCGGCACTGACCAGAGAGAAGATCATTGCTGCGGTAGCAAAAAAATTCATTTGTATTATTGATGAATCCAAACAGGTTGACGTGTTGGGTAAATTCCCGTTACCTGTGGAAGTTATTCCAATGGCTCGTTCTTATGTTGCCCGTGAGCTGGTAAAACTCGGAGGAACGCCGGTTTATCGTCAGAATGTTATCACTGATAATGGTAACGTTATTTTAGATGTTCACAATCTTACCATTCTGAATCCTATCGAGTTAGAAAATAAAATTAATGCTATTGCAGGAGTAGTAACGGTAGGCCTGTTTGCGAATCGTGGCGCAAATGTCGTGCTGGTTGGCAGTTCCAACGGAGTGAAAACGATTACAGAGTAACCGCTTGCGAAGGGCAGAATATTCTGCCCTTAAAAAATTTTCTGACTTTTTCAAAAAATAAAATTCAGATATATATATTGTATTATTGATTAAATCTTCCTCAAAATTCTAATTTTACCTTGTAACGAAACCCTTTACTTTGTGTAACAACTTTTTTACTGTTTCTTATGCTGTTTTACAGGCAAACGATTATATTGCTGTTGACGTTTTTTTTGTTATTTTAGTGAAATCTATCGGCATTATGAAAGTTAGTACAACTAGGGCGGGTAAATGGTTAAGGTATCTTTAGAAAAGGAAAAAATTAAGTTTCTGCTGCTGGAAGGTGTTCATCAAAGCACAGTCGACAATCTGCGGGCAGCAGGGTACAGCAATATTGAATATCATAAAGGGGCATTAGAGCCGGAAGAGCTGAAAGAAGCTATCCGTGATGCCAAATTTGTTGGGATCCGTTCCCGTACTCAGTTAACTGAAGAAATTTTTGCGGCGGCGGAAAAACTGGTGGCAGTCGGATGTTTCTGCATCGGTACTAATCAGGTTGATCTGAACGCCGCAGCAAAACGCGGTATTCCCGTATTCAACGCCCCATTCTCTAATACGCGCTCAGTGGCTGAAATGGTATTAGGGCAGCTGTTGCTGCTGTTACGCCGGGTTCCTGAAGCTAATGCAAAGGCTCACAAAGGCATATGGAATAAACAGGCTGCGGGCTGCTATGAAGCACGTGGTAAAAAACTGGGCATTATTGGTTACGGTCATATCGGCTCACAGCTAAGTGTTTTGGCTGAAAGTATCGGCCTGAATGTTTATTTCTATGATTTGGAACACAAACTACCACTGGGCAACGCTCAGCAGGTTCATCACTTATCTGAATTGCTAAATATGAGTGATGTTATCAGTCTGCATGTTCCTGAAACTCATTCAACTAAAAACATGATTGGCGCGGCAGAATTAGAACTGATGAAACCGGGTTCGATTTTGATCAATGCATCACGTGGTACTGTGATCGATATTCCTGCACTGACTGAAGCGTTGGAAATCGGGCATCTTTCTGGTGCTGCGATTGATGTCTTCCCTGAAGAGCCAGCAACAAACAGCGAACCTTTTGTCTCACCGCTAATCAAATTTGACAACGTATTGCTGACACCTCATATCGGTGGTTCTACGCAAGAAGCACAACAGAACATCGGTTATGAAGTTGCAGGTAAACTGGTTAAATATTCTGATAATGGTTCTACATTATCCGCAGTAAACTTTCCGGAAGTTTCATTGCCTCTGCATGCGAAGGATACCAATCGATTATTGCATATCCACGAAAATCGCCCGGGTATCTTAACCAGCATTAACCAGGTTTTCACCGATCAGGAAATCAATATCGAGGCACAATATCTGCGTACTGAAGGCGATATGGGTTATGTTGTTATCGATATTATGACGCAAAATCCGGCTCAGGCGGAATTAGTCCTGCAACAGCTAAAAGCTTTGCCTGGTACTATTCGCTCTCGTATGCTTTACTAACTTAAATGATATAAGGGCTATAATAATAGCCCTTATGCATTGAAATTTAATAATAAATAATTTTCAGCGGTTATACCCAGCGCCATGTTTTTTCTGGAGTGATTATTTCGGGTAAAGGAATATCCCAACTTGCGCTGGGTAATGAGTCAACCAGTTGAAAATTATGTGCTAACCCAATCGGATAAAAGTTTTGCTGTTGCCATTTAGCAAGCGTCCTGTCGTAGAACCCTCCGCCCATCCCTAAGCGCTGCCCGCTACGATCAAAAGCAACGAGCGGAATAAACATAATATCCAGCTCAGAAACAGGTAAAACCTGCCGGATATCCAGTGGTGGTTCTTCTATCCTGAATTGATTCCGGATGAGAGGAGTGTCAGGCTGATAACGAAGAAACAGCAAATGATTCCGACTGAAAGGGTGTAATACTGGCAAATAGACCTGTTTGTTTTGTTGCCAGAGTTGCTGAATCAACGGGCGTGTATCGAGTTCACCGTCAAAAGAGAGATACAAGGCAATTTTTTTTGCTTGCAGGATTTTAGGGTGTTCCATAACCCGTTCAGCTGCCTGTAGGGCGAATCGCAATTGTTGTTCAGGGGAGAGATTTTTACGTAGTTGACGAATGTCTTGTCTGATGCTTTTTCGAAGAGAGAAAAAGGAATCTGATTGCATAGTACCTGCCTATTAAAGTAGTGCAGAAAAGGATACAAAACAGATAGATAGGGTTCTCCAAGATGCCGCTGCAGGTGGTAACCCTTGAACCCTTGGTTCAAGGTGAACATGGTGTCGCCCCTATTAGGCTTCTTGGACTAGCCAAGCATGCTCACAAGAAACGGAGCACCACATTCTATCAGATATGAAATATCGGCTCAGGGGACATCCCCGCTCACGAACACCTCAGAGAAATTTTTTATTACTTTAAACTAATTAGCCAGGAATCTTCAATCAGAACCTACCCATTTAGTCTTAAGTAATATCATGTGGCCTATTGTATGGAACTAAATGGAGAAAGCAACTGCTTATGTTCATCTATCGTAACTACTGCCTGATTTCTAAACAAGGATAAGCCTACTGACGATATAAAGCTGGCTAATTTCGGACTTTTGTTACTTTGCCCTAACTTTTGTTACTTTGCCCTAACTTTTGTTACTTTGCCCTAACTTTTGTTACTTTGCCCTAACTTTTGTTACCTTGCTCTAACAGTGCCTGCTCAATCGTCTGCTGAAGCATTTTAATTTTTTGTTCCATATTATAGGCGTAATCACGGGTTTTCATTTTCTCCTGTGCCAACTCGTGACAGATATTCAGCGCCACAATAAAAACCAGTTGCTCAGTGTTAGTCACTCTGGTGCGTTCTTTGAGGTTATGCAAACGCTGATCAAGTTCATCCGCAGCAGCCTGCAATGCTTCTATCTGCTCTGGTGGACAATTGACACGTAATGACCGCCCAAAAATCTGAATATCTACTGGTTGTGCAGACATGACACCTTCCTGATTTATTACTGTGCCGATACCTTAATTTTGACATACACCCTTTATACCCTTCGTCTTTCAAGTTGCCTCTTTGTTGGCTGTGCTCACTCACTCCGGTCACCGTTTTTATAAACATACGGTTAGCTATGCTCCCGGGGATGAGTTCCCTTGCCGCCGCGATGCAACTCGAAATCCATTGGGTATATCTTTCTAGATTCCAGAGCGGTAGTAATCTGGAAAAATAAAGGGTGTAAAAACATATTCTGGTATAAAAGTAAGGCCGACACCAATCATTACCGTGCAATACCAAAAAACAACCTGATTATGTTGTCTGGTATAGCGACTCCCCTTGATGGTAGCATAGCATGAACTTATATCGCCAACGATGATCAATATACATGTCTATACAAAACTCATTACCTAATTATCAGTCATTTGATGAAATTTTGCATCAACAGTCCGTCGCTTTAACCGCCGCGGAAATGCACGGTTTAATCAGCGGGTTACTGTGTGGTGGAAATCACGACAGTAGCTGGCAGGCTCTTGTTCATGATCTTGCCAATGACGGTCTGGCATTTTCACAGATCCTCGCGCAGCCAATCAGAGAATTGTATGAAACAACCTTCGAGTTATTGGATGACAGTAATTTTCACTTTAATTTACTGCTTCCTGATGATGAAGAGGGTGTTTTTGCATGTGCCGATGCGTTGGCAGGTTGGGTAAACCACTTCTTGTTAGGGTTAGGCGTAGCTGATCCTAAGCTAACAGAAAGAAAAGAAATTCAGGAAGTTATTACGGATTTACGTAATATAGGGATGCTAGGATACGATGAAAGCGAAGATCAGGAAGAGTTAGCACAGGCACTGGAAGAAGTACTGGAATATGTTCGTGTTGCAGTGCAACTCTGCTACATCGCACTGGCGACACCTAAAAAAGCAGGCAATACCAAAAACGAAAAACCAACGCTGCATTGATTGGTGATTAATTAATAATAATGAGATTGCAGGAGAGGGTATGACCAAACAAGAATATTTGTCCCGTCGTCAGGTATTATTGTCGAAAATGGCACCGGCCAGTGCGGCCATTATTTTTGCAGCCCCGCATGCGACACGCAGTTCAGATAGTGAATATCCTTATCGTCAACATAGTGATTTTCTTTATTTGACTGGATTTAATGAACCAGAGTCGGTTCTTATTCTGATCAAAAGTGATGAAACTCATAATCACAGTGTGTTGTTTAACCGAGTGCGTGATTTGACGGCGGAAATCTGGTTTGGTCGCCGGCTCGGGCAAGAAGCTGCGCCGGAAAAACTGGGCGTTGATCGCGCTTTACCTTTTGATGCTCTTGACGAGCAACTTTACCTACTGCTGAACGGGCTGGACGTGGTTTACCATGCGCAGGGCGAATTTGAATATGCGGACGAGATAGTATTCAGTGCTCTGGATAAATTACGCAAAAACAGCCGTCGTAATCTCACTGTGCCATCAATCATAGCTGACTGGCGCCCGTGGCTACATGAAATGCGTCTGTTTAAATCAGAAGCTGAATTGGAAATCATGCGTAAAGCGGGGAAAATCAGTGCGCAGGCTCATACCAGAGCGATGCAGCATTGCCGCCCGGATATGTTTGAATATCAGCTTGAAGCTGAAATTCACCATGAGTTTACCTATCATGGCGCACGTTATCCCGCTTATAACACCATTGTCGGTTCCGGCGAAAATGCCTGCATTCTGCATTACACAGAAAATGATCGCTGTATGAAATCTGGTGATTTGGTGCTTATCGATGCAGGTTGTGAGTATCAAGGTTATGCGGGCGACATTACGCGAACATTTCCGGTCAATGGTAAATTTACCCGCCCTCAGCGAGAAATTTATGACATTGTGCTGAAATCCATCAATGTCTCTCTGGAACTTTATAAACCGGGTACCTGCATAAGAGAAGTGACGGGGCAGATTGTGCGTATCATGGTTGAAGAGCTGGTTAAGCTGGGTATTCTGCATGGCGAAGTCGAATATTTGATCGAGACCAATGCTTATCGTCAATTTTTCATGCATGGTTTAAGCCACTGGCTGGGTCTGGATGTTCACGATGTAGGGCATTATGGTGTTGATCGTGATCGTATTCTGGAACCGGGCATGGTACTGACTGTTGAGCCGGGGCTGTATATCGCACCGGATGCTGATGTACCGCCGGAATATCGAGGAATTGGGATCCGTATTGAAGACGATATTTTGATTACAGAATCAGGTAATGAAAATTTAACCGAATATGTCGTCAAAGATCCTGATGAAATTGAAGCACTGATGTCACAGGCAAAATAGAGTTAGAGTCATACACCCGATGGATTTCAAACTGTATCGCAGTCAGCAGGCAGTTTGAAAAACGAAGGGGAAAGTAATCAGGAAGTGATAATGAGCGTGATTATCGTAGGAGGAGGAATGGCCGGTGCAACACTGGCGCTTGCCATTTCTGCTTTAAGTCGGGGGCAGTTGCAGGTTTCTTTAATTGAAGCAGCAGAGCCGGCACAGGAACATCCGGGTTTTGATGCAAGGGCAATTGCCTTAGCTTATGGCACATGTCAGCGTTTAAACCAGATAGGCATCTGGTCTGCCCTGAAAGATTGTGTGACGCCAATTACTCACGTTCATGTCAGTGATCGCGGCCATAGCGGTTTTGTGAATATCCGAGCCGATGACTATAACATTCCGGCATTGGGCAATGTGATTGAATTGCACAATGCCGGAAGTCGTTTATTTGGTTTATTAAAACAGGCACCGAATATCCGGCTTTACTGTCCGGCGAAAGTGAGTTCTGTTGAGCGTTTCGACTCTTCTGTCTCCATTACTTTGGATAACGGTGAAAAACTGACGGGAAAACTGCTGGTAGCCGCAGACGGAAGCCAGTCCGCTGTGGCCAGTGCCTGTCATATTCCGTGGCAACGACAAGATTATGGTCAGGCGGCCATTATTGCCAATGTTCTGACATCTGAAAATCCTCAGGGACGGGCGTTTGAGCGGTTTACCAAGCATGGCCCGTTAGCATTGCTGCCAATGTCTGAAGGGCGCAGTTCACTGGTTTGGTGCCATCCATCGGAAAAACTATCGGAAATCAGTCAGTGGGAAGATAGCGAATTTCTTCAACAATTACAGAAAGCGTTTGGCTGGCGACTGGGTAAAATGTTGGCAACAGGCCAGCGACACAGTTATCCGTTGGCTTTATCCACTGCCGGGCAGCAGATTAGTCATCGTCTGGCACTGGTAGGTAACTCATCGCAAACGCTGCATCCGATTGCAGGGCAAGGTTTTAACCTAGGTATGCGTGATGTTATGGCGCTGGCTCAGGTGATTTCTGAAGCTGCGATTGAAGGGCTAGATATTGGTTCTTATAACGTTCTGGCTCGTTATCGGCAGCAACGGGATGTTGATCGAGAAGTAACAATTGGTATTACTGATGGATTGGTCAGGTTGTTTGCCAATGATTATTTTCCGTTGAAGGCCGGGAGAAATCTCGGACTGATGGCGATGGAAATGTTGCCATTGACGAAAGGAACACTGGCTCGCCAGACACTCGGGTGGGTCAACCATCATTCAACGGCAGAGTAAGTCAGATTAAGAGGAAATAAAAACATGCAGTCATTTGATGTGGTGATCGCAGGAGGCGGAATGGTTGGCCTTGCGCTGGCCTGTGGTTTACAGGGTAGCGGCTTGCGTATCGCGATTGTTGAAGAACACCCGCCAACCGGTAAATTTCATACCAATGATGAGCATACGCTGCGTGTTTCTGCCATCAATGCTGCCAGTGAAAGATTATTAACTCATCTTGGCGTCTGGCAGAGGATACTGGCAATGCGCGCCAGCCCTTATCAGGGAATGGAAGTCTGGGATCTGGATAGTTTTGGGCGTATTCAGTTCAGTGCAGCAGAAAATGGTCTGAGTCACCTTGGGCATATCATCGAAAACCGAGTGATCAGGCAAGCGTTGTGGGAACAGGCTGAAAGTTTATCTGACATCACAGTGTACTCTCTTGTTTCGCTGAAAAATGTTGCATGGGGAGAAAATGAAGCCTTTATTACTCTGTCTGATGAAAGCATGCTGACTTCACGGTTGGTGGTTGGTGCAGATGGTGCTCACTCATGGTTGCGTCAGCATGCGGATATTCCACTGACGTTCTGGGATTATGAACATCATGCACTGGTCGCTACCATTCATACAGCGGAACCCCATCAAGGCGTTGCCCGTCAGGTCTTCCACGGGGATGGCATTCTTGCTTTTCTGCCACTGTCTGATCCACATTTATGCTCTATTGTCTGGTCGCTACCCGCTGAAGCAGCAAAACAGCGCAAGGCAATGGATACTGAGTTATTCAACCGACAGTTGAGTGCTACCTTTGATATGCGTCTGGGGCAATGCGAGCTGGTTAGTGAGCGGCAAACCATTCCTTTGATGGGGCGTTATGCGCGTAATTTTGCGGCCCATCGGTTAGCTTTATTAGGGGATGCAGCACATACGATCCATCCGTTAGCCGGTCAGGGAGTCAATTTGGGGTTTATGGATGTAGCAGAGCTGATTGGTGAACTTAACCGACTGAATCAGGAGGGCAAAGATATCGGGCAATATCTCTATCTTGGCCGTTATGAGCGTCGTCGTAAACACAGTGCGGCTGTTATGTTGGCTGGTATGCAGGGTTTTCGCCAACTTTTTGATGGAAATAACCCTGTCAAAAAGCTGGTTCGTGATGTAGGGCTGGCTATGGCTGACCGTTTACCCGGAGTAAAACCACAGTTACTCCGTCATGCAATGGGCCTTCATGATCTACCGGATTGGTTGATGACTCAGCCCCATTCAGTTGAAAAATTCTAATGCCGACTTCGATTTGGGATTAGTTTTTTTTATATCAGGCTAAAGTGTATTCAGTCAAATTGCTTTGCGCTTTAGTCTGTTTCTAATAAAAAAAGTATATATTTTGTATTTTACTGCCAGTTTTTAGCGTCCTTCCACAATAAATTAGAAAAAAATCCTGCATGATAGTGAAGCATTTTTGAAGCTATCACTACAGTGTTAATAATTTATCCTATGGTTCATTTCCCTTTTCAGTGATAACTTCTAGTCCAAGGTATCGTTTGCGCTGTTAACCGTTTCTCTGCTTCATGATCCAATATTTGTCGGTTAATACGCCGTATTTACTCAGATCAAGAACATCTTCATGTCAAGAATGGAAAGAGGGAAATAATGTCAAAACACACCCCATTGTATGAGCAGCATCTGGCATGCGGAGCGCGCATGGTCGATTTTCATGGCTGGATGATGCCCCTTCACTACGGCTCACAAATCGACGAGCATCACTCGGTGCGTACTGACGCTGGTATGTTCGATGTTTCCCATATGACCATCGTGGACTTACACGGTACTGGATGCCGTGATTTTCTCCGCTATCTTCTGGCAAATGATGTTGCCAAACTGACTGAAAAAGGCAAGGCACTCTATACCGGTATGCTGAATGCTTCCGGCGGCGTTATTGATGACCTGATTGTCTATTTTTTCACAAACGATTTTTATCGCATGGTTGTTAACTCAGCAACACGCGAGAAAGACTTAGCATGGATAAAACAGCATGCTGAAAAATATCCTGTTGAGATCACCGTGCGTGATGATTTGGCGCTCATTGCGGTGCAGGGCCCGAACGCACAATCTAAAGTTCAATCTTTGTTCAGTGATGAACAAAAACAAGCCATTACAGGTATGAAGCCATTTTTTGGTGTGCAGACCGGTGATTTATTTATTGCAACTACCGGTTATACCGGTGAGGCCGGATATGAAATAGCCATGCCTCAGGAACAGGCTGCTGATTTTTGGCAACAATTACTGAAAGAAGGCGTCAAACCGGCAGGATTGGGCGCGCGGGATACACTGCGTCTTGAAGCCGGAATGAACCTTTATGGTCAGGAAATGGATGAATCCATCTCTCCATTGGCAGCTAACATGGGATGGACAATCGCATGGGAGCCGGAATATCGCCAGTTTATTGGCCGCGAAGCCCTGTTAAAACAACGTGAAATCGGAACAGAACAACTAGTCGGATTAATCATGCGTGAGAAAGGTGTATTGCGCAGTGGGTTAACGGTTGGTTTTACAGATGAAACGGGTGCAACACATTTTGGTGCTATTACCAGTGGAACATTCTCCCCTACATTAGGATTCAGTATTGCCCTTGCACGGATACCGCGAGGGGTTGGAAAGCAGGCGGTTGTCCAGATCCGTAATCGTGAGATGCCAGTTCAGGTTGTGAAACCGGGCTTTGTACGGATGGGTAAATCGCTTGTAGGATAATTTTGGTCGCAACATTTTAATTAATAAAAAAATAAGGAGATGGAACCGATGAGTCATGTACCCGTTGAATTAAAATATACCGAGTCACACGAGTGGGTTCGTTCTGAAGGAAATGGCGAATACACCGTGGGTATTACCGAACATGCCCAGCAGTTGTTGGGCGATATGGTGTTCATTGACTTACCTGAAATCGGAACGCAGGTAAATGTTGGTGATGATTGTGCTGTGGTTGAATCAGTTAAAGCTGCTTCTGATATTTACGCACCACTGAGTGGTGAAGTCATTGCTGTTAACCCGGCTCTGGAAGGTTCGCCAGAATTAGTAAACAGCGAGCCTTATTATGATGGCTGGTTGTTCCGCATCAAGGTGGCTGATGAAAGTAAATTGTCCGACCTGCTTGATGCAGACGGTTATCGGGCATTACTGGAAGAAGAAGAGTAAGCATTTATCGCCCCGCACCACTGGAACTATACCGTGAGCGGGGCGTTTTTCATATGTGCCGTTTTTAGCTAGTTTCAGGAAATTATTATCAATGACCCAGACTCTAATCCAACTTGAAAATCAAGGTGAATTCATTCGTCGCCACATTGGTTCTTCTGCCGGACAGCAAAAAGAAATGTTGGCAATGGTAGATGCAAACTCCCTTGACGATCTCACTAATAAAATTGTTCCCCGTGATATCGCACTGGCAGAACCACCAGCAGTAGGAGATGGTGCGACAGAACAACAGGCACTGGCTGAACTGAAGGCAATTGCAGGTCAGAACAAGCGTTACCAGTCTTATATTGGTATGGGATATGCTCCTTCAATTCTCCCACCAGTCATCTTGCGTAACCTGCTGGAAAACCCGGGTTGGTATACTGCATATACACCATACCAGCCGGAAGTTTCTCAGGGGAGACTGGAAGCCTTGCTGAATTTTCAGCAAGTCACCATCGATCTAACCGGATTAGATCTCGCTTCAGCATCACTATTGGATGAAGCTACTGCGGCGGCGGAATCAATGGCAATGGCAAAACGTGTCAGCAAACTGAAAAATGCTGAGCGTTTCTTTGTTGCTGATGATATTCACCCGCAGACACTGGATGTGGTTCGTACACGAGCGGCGACATTTGGATTTGATGTCATTGTTGATAAAGCAGAAAAAGTCCTGGAACTGGAAGGCATCTTTGGTGTTCTGCTGCAACAGGTAGGTACTACCGGTGAAGTCCATGATTACAGTGATCTCATTACAAAACTGAAACAGCAAAAAATTATTGTCAGCGTTGCTGCTGATATCATGGCATTGGTCATGCTGACAGCACCGGGTAAGCAGGGTGCTGATATTGTCTTTGGATCAGCGCAGCGTTTTGGTGTTCCGATGGGTTACGGTGGCCCATATGCCGCGTTCTTTGCCTGCCGTGATGAATACAAACGTTCAATGCCTGGCCGAATTATTGGCGTTTCCCGTGATGCTGCCGGAAACCGGGCATTACGTATGGCGATGCAGACACGTGAGCAACATATTCGTCGTGAAAAGGCGAACTCCAATATTTGTACATCGCAGGTATTACTGGCAAATATTGCTGGTATGTATGCGGTTTATCATGGTGCCGAAGGTCTGAAAAGAATAGCAGAGCGTATTCACCGACTGACTGATATTTTAGCATCAGCTCTGCAAAAAGCGGGTTTAACCCTGCGCCACAATACGTGGTTCGATACATTGACGGTAGAAGTCACCGATAAGACACCAGTATTGACACGTGCTGAAAAAGCACACATCAATTTGCGTACAGATATTCTTGGTGCAATTGGTGTGTCATTAAGTGAAAAAACCAGTCGTGAAGATTTGATAACCTTGTTTCAGGTTTTAACTGGCACTGAAACGGTATTAGATGTTGATGCAATTGATCTTGAAATTTCAGAAGGCAGCCAGTCTGTTCCGGTTTCAATGTTGCGTAATGATGAAATTCTGATCCATGATAACTTCCGCCGTTATCACAGTGAAACAGATATGATGCGCTATCTGCACAGTCTGGAACGTAAAGATCTGGCATTGAACCAAGCAATGATCCCGTTGGGTTCATGCACAATGAAATTGAACGCAGCCGCCGAAATTATGCCAATCACATGGCCTGAATTTACGGATCTGCACCCTTTCTGCCCTCCAGAACAGGCACAGGGCTATCAGCAATTAATTAACCAGCTCTCCAACTGGCTGGTATTGCTGACGGGTTATGATGCCGTATCTATGCAGCCAAACTCAGGTGCTCAGGGAGAATATGCCGGTCTACTGGCTATTCGCCATTACTATGCCAGCCGTGGCGAGCAACACCGTCATATCTGCCTGATCCCAAGCTCTGCACATGGTACAAACCCGGCATCCGCACACATGGCTGGCATGACCGTGGTTGTGGTCGATTGTGATAAAGATGGCAATATCGATCTGACTGACCTGCGGGAAAAAGCCGAAAAACATCGTGATGAACTAGCTTGTATCATGGTGACATACCCATCAACCCACGGTGTATACGAAGAAACAATTCGCCAAGTTTGTGACATCATTCACCAAAATGGCGGGCAGGTTTACCTTGATGGCGCAAATATGAACGCTCAGGTAGGGATCACTACGCCGGGCTTTATCGGTGCTGATGTCTCACACCTTAACCTGCATAAAACCTTCTGCATTCCACACGGTGGTGGCGGGCCGGGCATGGGGCCAATTGGTGTGAAAAAACATCTTGCACCGTTCCTTCCGGGGCACTCAGTGGTGGAAATGGATTCATTAACCTCGCAGGGAGCAGTATCCGCAGCGCCATTTGGTAGTGCGTCTATTCTGCCGATTAGCTGGATGTACATTCGTATGATGGGTGCAAAAGGTCTGAAACAGGCCAGTCAGGTTGCGATCCTGAATGCAAATTATATTGCTGCTCGTCTGAAAGGGGCTTATGACATCCTCTATACCGGTCGTGATGGTTATGTTGCTCACGAATGTATTCTGGATATTCGCCCATTGAAAGAAGAGTTCGGTATCAGTGAAATGGACATCGCCAAGCGCTTGATTGACTATGGTTTCCATGCACCAACTATGTCATTCCCTGTTGCGGGAACTCTGATGGTTGAGCCAACTGAATCTGAAAGCAAAATGGAAATTGATCGCTTCATTAATGCCATGCTGGCAATTCGTGAAGAAATCAACAAAGTAGCAAAAGGTGATTGGCCACTGGAAGATAACCCGCTGGTGAATGCACCGCACGTTCAGGCTGAGCTGGTTTCTGACTGGGAGCACGCGTATAGCCGTGAAGTTGCCGTTTTCCCAACCATAGAGACAAAAGAAAATAAATACTGGCCGACAGTAAAACGTCTGGACGATGTTTATGGTGATCGCAATCTGTATTGTTCCTGCGCCCCCATCGAAGATTATCGTTAATATCGATATAACTTTATTAAGTTAAAAAGATAAAAGCAGTATTGAGAGGAGTCTCATACTGCTTTTTTAGATTTACCTGATTTTAGATTTACAAGAAATAGTTTCACTCTTTTTCTAAGGCAATAACGTAATGCGAATTCATTTTGTTGTACATGAGTATTTTGAAGCACCGGGAGCATATGAAGACTGGGCTAAGGCGAGGGGATACCAAACCACATTTTCACGGGTTTATCTTGGGGAAAAGTTACCGGATTCACTGGATGATATTGATTTTCTGATAGTGATGGGTGGACCACAAAGCCCGGCAACTACACTCGCTGAGTGTCCACATTTTGATACGGCATCAGAGAAACAGCTTATTTTAAAAGCCATTTCATCAAATAAAGCTGTTATTGGTGTTTGTCTTGGTGCGCAATTAATCGGCGCAGCACTGGGCGCAGGTTTTGAAAATAGCCCTGAAAAAGAAATTGGTAAGTATCCAATTATGCTCACTGAAGAGGGTTTGAAAAATAACAAATTTAGCCATTTTGGTGAAATGCTTGAAGTAGGGCATTGGCATGGTGATATGCCGGGTTTAACACCAGATGCAAAAGTTATCGCTTTTAGTGAAGGTTGCCCCAGACAGATTATTGAATATCAACATCTGGTTTATGCTTTCCAGTGCCATATGGAGCTGACCACAGAGGTGGTTGAGCTACTTATCCAAAACTCAGAAAAAGAACTGAGTAAAGCGAATGAATATAAATTTGTTCAGACACCAGAAGTATTATGCACCCATGATTATAGTGAAATGAATAATAAATTATTTGTTTTTCTCGATAAGCTGACTGAACAATATCTAATGATGAATTCATACAGATAAAAAGCATCGCTTATAAAATTGCACCGCATATTACGGTGCAATTGAAGCATTTAATTATTTGTTATTATAAACAATTACTCTTTTAACCAGCCTTTCTCTCTTGCTGCTTCTAACTGTGGCAGTAAATATTTCCAGAATTCAGGATAACTCTCAGAAATGAAACTGAGTAAATTAAAGGCTTGCTCAAAACGAATACCGTTTTCCACCCAGCTTTGACCGTTGTTATGCAGGTTCATCAACACCGGCATAACTCTGTCGAGCATTTTAGCAAAGCATGCTTCCGGTGTTTCTCCGTCTTCGTATTCGTGCCAGAGTGCCAGAAAATGCTCTCTTTGCGATTCAGGCAGTAAACCGAAAATACGTTTAGCAGCCTGTACTTCTTGCTCGTGAATGGCTTCACGGGCCGCCAGGTCAAACGCGATAACATCCCCTGCATCGATTTCGACAATATCGTGGATCAGTGCCATCTGAATGACACGGCTGATATTTACATTGCCGGCATAGGGAGCAAAACTGATAACTGCCAGTGCAAAGTGCCAGCTATGCTCCGCAGAGTTTTCATGACGTTCATTATTCAGGATCTTTGTTTTGCGGTATACATTTTTTAACTTGTCCAGTTCCATGATAAAGGAAATGACATCGGTAAATGGCCCAAAATCAACAGCGGTTACAGTTTTTGACATAAAAGACCTCAATTATTATTTTTCTTCCAATGAATAGGGTAATGCCTGTATAGAAAGGGAGGAGTGTTCATCCTCACGGACGCGGAATACGCTACCTGCCTCCATATCATTATTCATGACGACTTGTATCCAGACTGAATCATCGACCAATCTGGCTGAAGCGAGAACTGTACCGGTCCTGCGCCATGTATCACCTAACTGCCACTCCAAATCATCACCAGCCAGAGGCAGGCAAGAAGCGTTACCAGCCAGCCAGTACATGGCTCGCTTATTAGCTCCGCGATATTTAGCCCGGGCTACCATTTCCTGACCGGTATAACACCCTTTCTGGAAATTGATACTGCCTTCAAGAGCCTGAAGATTGGTGGCCTGCGGAATAAATTGCGCACTGTTAGTTTCATCAATAACAGGGAACCCCGCTTCAATTTCCAGCGCCAGCCATTGTGGGCTATTGTTCATCTGTGCCTGAAATTTCTCTACTAACGTTTCGGTTAATTGAGTTGCGGTTGCACTATCTGTTATGAGAAGAAAGCGTTCTGTTGGAAGAGAGAAGTGGAGAAGGGTTGTGGTTTCATGCTGGATAACGGCTGTTTCTGTATCAGGCAGTACTGGAAAAAATGCCGCCAGTGTTTCCCTGCTTCCTGAACCTGCGATACCAAGTAAGATACTTTCTTCATCTTTGGCGAAGGTGACTTTAGAAAATACAGCATATTTCTTCAATTCAGCCAGTTGAGTATCCAATATGGAACGACGTCCGATATAGGCAAAACCTTCTCCGCGATGAAACAGCCGCAGATTACTCCACATCTTACCTTTGGCATCACAGTGTGCGCATAACACATGCTGATTTGCATCCAGAGAATGAATATCCGCAGTTACCTGACCTTGCAGATATTTTTCGGCATCAGCTCCGATTGCGGTCACTATTGCCCAATCATCAAGGGAAATTAACGTGAGTGGGAGCGTTGCGGAAGGTGATGGGGATTGTGCAGAAAACGGAATTTGGTAAGCCATAACAGCTCCTGCCATAAGCTATCTGAGAAATAACGTTAATGGTAAAAGAGATGAAGCCCAATGCAAAGGGGTTATTCCGGTTATTTTTCTGTTGAATGTTTATTGTTAACCTGTTGCGAAGCTTCTCGCATATTGTAGATATAAAACAGAATCCAGGGCTGTAAATAGTGAAAAACAGTATGGAATCGCTGATAATTATGCCTGAATGTGAAATTTTGCAATCGTGATCATTTTTGTAATAGCGGTAAACTTGTTAACCTTTCACTCTATTCTTACAACCGTTGTTTTTACAGAGGCAACAGTAATTTCTTGTGGTAGAGGTTCTTTGCAGCAATCGAGTAAAAGCTTTACCGCACCAATGGCACGAATGAAAATAATCAAGAGGCTTTTTAAACATGGATATTAACAATAAAGCGCGTATTCACTGGGCATGTCGTCGTGGAATGCGTGAGCTGGATATTTCTATCATGCCATTTTTTGAATATGAATATGATTCTTTAAGTGACGATGAAAAGCATATTTTTGTTCGTTTGCTGGAATGTCCGGATCCTGATCTGTTCAACTGGCTGATGAATCATGGTCGTCCGGAAGATGAAGCGCTTTTCGGTATGGTGCAATTGATCCAAAGCAGAAATCAGGCTCGTGGCCCTGTGGAACAGTAAACTGAGGTTATCCCGCCAGACGCGATGGTTCTCTTCCTGTGTACATGGAATGATTGTGCTGGCTGCTTTATTCGCACAGTGGCCTGCTAAAAACCCTTATTTCGGGTTCTCAGTGTTTATTATCCCAATCCTTGCCATGATTATGGTGAGTTGGGTACGAAGCCAGAAAAATATTCAACAGTGTCAGGGGCAATTGATACTGTTGAAGGGCAATAAAGTACATTGGCAAAATGCAAGGTGGGAAATGACTCAGCCGCCGTGGTTTAGCCGTTATGGAATGATGCTTTCACTGCGCGCGCTTGAGCAACCGAAAGGCTTTCATCATAAGCCCGCAATTCGTCTATGGGTGGCATCAGACAGTATGCCACCGCAAATGTGGCGCTATCTCAACCAGCTGATGCGTCAATATCCCGATACATAACCAATAAAGAATAACTAATCTTATGTCCGGTGGACTTCGTATATTAAAATAGCGCTTCCATCTCTGCTAATATCTGCATACACCACTGACTCAGACGTTCATCGGTTTCTTCAAACTGGTTCACATCATCCAGAGCAAGGCCGACAAACTGTTTGCCATCATCAGTCAGTGGTTTTGGGCTGGTGAATTCATAGCCTTCAGTTGGCCAGAAACCAATAAACTGTGCGCCAGTAGGCAGCAGATGGTGATACAGCATTCCCAGCGCATCCAGAAACCATTCACTGTAATCAATTTGATCACCCATACCATACATAGCAACAATTTTGCCTGATAAATCCAGTGATGGAAGTTGATCCCAAATAGCCAGCCAGTCTTCCTGTATTTCACCGAAATCCCATGTAGGCATACCGAGAATTAAGACGGAATACTCTTCCATCAATTGAGGGTCACAATCTTTGACGTTATGCAGATCAATCAGATCTTCACCAAGAATATCGCGTATTTTTTCTGCTACCATTTCAGTGTAGCAAGTGGTAGAACCGTAAAATAGACCAATTTTCATCATTAATTATCAGTGAATTTTTAATATCAGAAGAGGCATTGTAACAGAAGAATTGCTTTTTCAGGCATAATAGCTGACCGGAAAGCACGGATACAAAGGAGGGCTTGTGCCAAAAAAACATGACTTATCAAAAAATGATGTACCGGAACAAAGCCCGTTACCTGATCCTCTGATAGAGCAATTTTTGGATGCGATCTGGCTGGAAAAGGATCTGGCAGAGAATACACTTGCTTCTTATCGGCTGGATTTACAGTGCCTGAATAACTGGTTAGTTCATGGGGGCTATGATTTACTTTCTGTTCAGTCTATTGAATTACAATCATTTTTGGCTGAGCGGGTAGATGGCGGTTATAAAGCCAGTAGTTCAGCGCGTTTGTTAAGTGCAATGCGCAGATTATTTCAGTATCTTTATCGTGAAACAATTCGGGCGGATGATCCTACTGTACTTTTATCTGCCCCTAAATTACCTAAGCGCTTACCGAAAGATTTAAGCGAAAAACAGGTTGAAAATTTGTTGAATACGCCTTCGAGTGACCAACCGATAGAGTTACGGGATAAGGCAATGCTTGAAGTGCTTTATGCTTGTGGTTTACGGGTATCCGAATTAGTCGGGCTGACATTATCAGATGTGAGTTTGCGTCAGGGAGTTGTCAGAATAGTGGGGAAAGGGAACAAAGAAAGGTTAGTTCCTTTGGGGGAAGAAGCACTGTACTGGCTGGAACAATATCTTGAATATGGACGTCCGTGGCTGCTGAATGGCATAGTATCCGATGTATTTTTTCCCAGTAAACGTGGGACACAGATGACGCGCCAGACCTTCTGGCACCGGATCAAGCATTATGCAGTATTGGCTGGCATTGATTCGGAACGTTTATCTCCCCACGTTTTACGTCATGCTTTTGCAACACATTTAATTAATCATGGCGCTGACTTACGGGTTGTGCAGATGTTACTGGGTCACAGTGATCTCTCCACAACGCAAATTTATACTCATGTGGCAACTGAGCGTCTCAAAGTGCTGCACCAACAACATCATCCTCGCGGATAACTCATTTATAAATAGCGGTTCAACGGACGTTATTTATGGAGAAATTGCGAGGCAGGATGAAAAAGGAACAAAAAATGAAAAAGATTGCGTTTTGTCTTTCCTTAATACTTACTGCTTTTACCGGTAATGCATTTGCTGATAATAGTATGATTAATCAGTCATTATCAAATATGGGCCTCAAAGCAGAAAGTATTAGCCCATCAGGGATTGCTGGTGTAAGTAGTGTTTTAACTCAGCATGGAACGATTTATCTATCCAACGATGGCCATTATATGTTTCAGGGCCCGCTTTACGACATCAGCAGCAAAATTCCAAAGCAAATTGTCAATAAATCACTGGTGGAAAAACTGGAAGCCCTGAAAGGTCAGATGATTATTTATAAAGCACCGAAAGAAAAATATGTCGTCACGGTGTTTACAGATATCACTTGTGGTTACTGCCGTAAGCTGCATGAAAACATGAAGGAATATAACGACGAAGGAATTACGGTCCGTTATCTGGCATTCCCGCGTCACGGTCTGGAACACCAGTCAGCTAAAGATATGCAATCAATCTGGTGCAGTGCGAAAGCTAACAAAGCACTGGATGCTGCTTTCAAAGGGGATAAAATTTCACCTATTGAGAGCTGTAAAAAGGATATCGCCAAGCATTACGAGCTGGGTTTACAGTTTGGCATCAATGGAACACCGGCAATTGTACTCAAAGACGGTACTCTGATTAGTGGTTTTTTACCGCCAAAAGATTTAGCTAAGGCATTGGCACAGCATGGTGAATAATCACCAGAGTATCTTGCTGTAAGCAAATAATACGCGGTGAATTAAACTCAGTAATCATTAAAATCCAGTGATGAATTAATCCAGTGAATAGAAAAACACAGCTCCGCCGCCGTCCAGCGGCGGATGATAGTCTCCTTCCTGATAGTATCCATCCACTATTACGCCGTCTTTATGTCACACGAGGCATACGTCAGGCTGATGAGTTAGAACGCGGTGCTAAAGGATTACTCAATTATCAGTCCCTCAGTGGTATAGACAGGGCTGTTTCTCTGCTTGTTGAAGCATTACAGCAACGTTGGCGCATTGTTATTGTTGGTGATTTTGATGCTGACGGCGCGACCAGTACCGCATTAAGCATTCGGGCGTTACGTGCAATGGGGTATCGGGATCTGGATTACTTTGTGCCTAATCGCTTTGAAGATGGCTATGGCTTGAGTGTGCAGGTTGTAAACGATGTTGTGAAAAGAGGCGCAGATCTGATCATCACCGTGGATAATGGGATCTCTTCCCATGATGGTGTCATGGTTGCCCATCAGCACGGGCTTAAAGTGATCGTTACAGATCACCATTTGCCGGGAGAAACGTTGCCAACCGCAGATGCCATTGTTAACCCGAATCTGACGGATTGCTCCTTCCCTTCAAAAGCGCTGGCAGGTATCGGTGTCGCTTTTTATCTGATGTCAGCTCTCAGGGCCGAATTACGTAAAATATCGTGGTTTGAGCAACAGGGTATTCCTTTGCCCAATCTGGCGGAACTGCTTGATCTGGTTGCTCTGGGAACAGTAGCTGATGTGGTTCCGCTTGATACCAATAATCGCATTTTGGTGTATCAGGGATTGAATCGGATCCGTGCCGGGCGCTGTTGTGCCGGTATCCGGGCATTGCTGGAAATTTCTAAACGGGAAGCAGCAAAATTATCAGCCAGTGATTTGGGATTTTCCCTTGGGCCACGGTTAAATGCCGCAGGACGGCTGGATGATATGTCCGTTGGGGTCACGCTGTTATTAACTGACGATATGGCTCAGGCCCGGCAGATTGCCTGTGAACTGGATGGCCTGAACCAGACACGGCGCGAAATCGAGCAAGGAATGCAGCAGGAAGCCTTGCAAATTTGTGACCAGATTGAGCGCACTCATACCGAATTGCCTTATGGGCTGGCTATTTATCATCCAGAGTGGCATCAGGGAGTCGTCGGCATTCTGGCATCTCGCATCAAAGAACGCTTTCATCGGCCAGTGATTGCTTTTGCTCCGGCGGGTGATGGCACACTGAAAGGTTCAGGCCGTTCCATCAACGGGCTGCATATGCGCGATGCTCTTGAGCGCCTTGATACTTTATATCCCGGATTAATGCTGAAATTTGGTGGTCATGCAATGGCTGCCGGATTATCGTTAGAGCAGGATAAATTTGAATTGTTTCAGCGCCATTTCTCTGCCTTGGTCGCTGAGTGGCTGGATATAGCACAGCTAGAAGGCGTTGTCTGGAGCGATGGTGAGCTGACGCTGGGAGAACTATCACTGGAGATCGCAGAGGTTCTTCGGGATGGTGGCCCTTGGGGGCAGGCATTTTCTGAGCCGGTATTTGACGGAAAATTCAGGCTGTTGCAACAGCGGATTGTGGGTGAAAAGCATCTGAAAGTCATGATTGAGCCATTAAACGGAGGGCCAATGCTGGATGGTATTGCTTTTAACATTGACACCAAGTACTGGCCTGATAATAGCGTCAAAACGGTCGAATTGGCTTATAAACTGGATATTAATGAGTTTCGTGGTAATCGTGATGTTCAGCTTTTGATCCAGCACATCTGGCCCTGTTAAATAAGCCAGAGTGATTGCTCGGATTACATCGCCGAAATGATAAGACAAAACCTGAATCCATTGCCACATAATCAGGTTTGATTATGTGGCAAATCAATTGAAATGCTATAAACCCTGTGTCAGATCCGTTACAATGCACGGTTCGACAATCTCTATGGTCATCTTTCTATAAAAACCATCGTTTTTATAAACCACAACGTATAAGACACGAAATATGTTTGAAATTAATCCGGTAAAAAACCAGATTCAGAACCTGTCTGAGCGGACAGCAGTTCTGAGGGGGTATCTTTGACTATGATGCCAAGAAAGAACGTTTAGAAGAAGTTAATGCTGAATTAGAGCAGCCTGATGTCTGGAATGAGCCGGAGCGGGCACAGGCGTTAGGCAAAGAACGTTCATCATTGGAAGGCATCGTTGAAACGATTGATCAGCTTGAACAGGGACTGGAAGATGTGAGCGGCTTGCTGGAGCTGGCCGTTGAAGCTGATGATGAAGAGACTTTCAATGAAGCAATAGCTGAATTGGAACAACTGGAAGAAAAACTGGGTCAGCTTGAATTCCGCCGTATGTTCTCAGGCGAGTATGACAACGCGAACTGTTATCTGGATCTACAGGCTGGCTCTGGTGGTACAGAAGCACAGGACTGGGCTAGCATGCTGATGCGTATGTATCTGCGCTGGGCCGATTCCAAGGGTTTCAAGACTGAAATTATCGAAGAATCTGATGGTGATGTAGCCGGTTTGAAATCCGCTACCATCAAAATCATCGGTGAGTATGCTTACGGCTGGCTGCGTACTGAAACAGGTGTACATCGCTTGGTACGTAAAAGCCCGTTTGATTCCGGCGGTCGTCGCCATACATCATTCAGCTCTGCCTTTATTTACCCTGAAGTTGATGATGACATTGATATTGAAATCAATCCTGCTGATTTGCGTATTGATGTATATCGTGCTTCTGGTGCTGGTGGTCAGCATGTCAATAAAACCGAATCTGCGGTGCGCATTACCCACGAACCGACAGGCATTGTCACTCAGTGTCAGAATGATCGTTCTCAGCATAAAAACAAAGATCAGGCGATGAAACAGTTGAAAGCCAAACTGTATGAGCTGGAAATGCAAAAGAAAAATGCTGATAAACAGGTAATGGAAGAGAACAAATCGGATATCGGCTGGGGTAGCCAAATCCGCTCTTACGTTTTAGATGATTCCCGCATTAAAGACCTGCGTACAGGTGTTGAAACCCGTAATACGCAATCGGTGCTGGATGGTGATTTGGACAAATTCATTGAAGCAAGCTTAAAAGCTGGCCTATGAGGAACTAAAATGTCGCAACAACAGCAGGGGGCTGAGCAGGCTCCTGACTTAAATAACGAACTGAAAACACGCCGTGAGAAACTGGTTACACTGCGTAGTAACGGTATCGCATTCCCGAATGATTTTCGTCGTGAAAATATTTCTGAAGATCTGCATGCAAAATACGATGATAAGACGCAGGAAGAGCTGGAAGCACTGAATGTTGAAGTCACTGTTGCTGGTCGTATGATGACCCGCCGTATCATGGGCAAGGCCTCTTTTGCGACCTTGCAGGATATGGGCGGTCGTATTCAGATCTACGTTTCTCGTGATGATCTGCCGGAAGGCATCTATAACGAGCAGTTCAAAAAATGGGATTTGGGTGACATTTTAGGCGCACGCGGTAAGTTGTTTAAAACCAAAACGGGTGAGCTTTCTATCCACTGTAGTGAGTTGCGTCTGCTGACTAAAGCACTGCGTCCATTGCCGGATAAATTCCACGGCCTAGCGGATCAGGAAACGCGTTATCGTCAGCGTTATCTGGATCTGATCTCCAATGATGAATCGCGCAAGACATTCCAGATCCGTTCCCGCGTTATGGCTGCACTGCGTAATTTCATGGTCAGTAAAGACTTCATGGAAGTCGAAACGCCAATGATGCAGGCTATCCCGGGTGGGGCGAGTGCACGTCCATTCACTACTCACCACAATGCGCTGGATATCGACATGTATCTGCGTATTGCACCAGAGCTTTATCTGAAACGTCTGGTGGTTGGTGGTTTTGAACGCGTGTTTGAAATCAACCGCAACTTCCGTAACGAAGGTATTTCTCCGCGTCATAACCCAGAGTTCACCATGATGGAACTCTACATGGCTTATGCGGATTATCAGGATCTGATTGTTCTGACTGAAGAACTGTTCCGTACCTTGACTCAGGATGTACTGGGAACGACTTTGGTCAAATACGGCGAACAAGAGTTCGATTTTGGCAAACCTTTCGTCAAAATGACCATGAAAGAAGCAATCTGCAAATATCGCCCGGAAACCAACATGGCAGATCTGGATGATATGGATAAAGCAGTGGTTATCGCTGAATCTATTGGTATTGAAGTTGATAAAAGCTGGGGATTGGGTCGTATTCAGTGCGAAATTTTTGAAGAGACCGCAGAAAGCCACTTAATCCAGCCAACATTCATTACTGAATATCCGGCAGAAGTTTCTCCGTTGGCACGCCGTAATGATGATAATCCATTCATTACTGATCGTTTTGAATTCTTCATTGGCGGACGTGAAATTGGTAACGGTTTCTCCGAGCTGAACGATGCAGAAGATCAGGCTGAACGTTTTGCTGAGCAGGTTCGTCAGAAAGACGAAGGTGACGACGAAGCGATGTTCTACGATGATGACTACGTCACTGCATTGGAACACGGCATGCCACCAACAGCAGGTCTGGGCATCGGTATCGATCGTATGGTGATGCTGTTCACTGACAGCCATACCATCCGTGACGTGATCCTGTTCCCGGCTATGCGTCCGAATAAATAATCATTTTTGATTAAAACCTATAATACGCCCTGCACATATAACTGAGTAGGGCGTATTTTTATCCAATAAGATAAATTGATGTAGTTGAATGAAAAATTGAACCGCCTTTAATTGATAAGCAGTTGCTGATATTCGGTAAGAGGTATATATTTGGCTGCGTCATATCGCTAATGCGGGTGTAGCTCAATGGTAGAGCAGAGGCTTCCCAAGCCTACGACGAGGGTTCGATTCCCTTCACCCGCTCCACATAAACATCTCCCTCAGTCAATTAAAGTCCATTAATCCCATTAAAATCAATGGATAATTCAAAATCACACTCTATTATCGTCTACTGTTATCTATTGAAGTGTACCCAATTAGGGGATATGGTTTTTTTGTTTTCTGGTACCCACTAATAACTGAATTAACCTCAGCTTCGCTTAAAAATAGCGATCTCATTATCCCGTAGATTCAAGCTCGGTTTTTTAGGTTGGAATGTATAAGCAATAAGGCCGGCAGTAACTTCCAATAAAAAACCGAGTTGACTGCGATGCCTTGAATGCTCTATCTGAGAAATATTCTTGAGCTGATCGATGACGGTTTCTATCAAAAACCGCCGCCTTAACATCAATCTATCCCAGAGAGATAATGCCTTGGCTTTCATGTTACTCCGGACATTCGTGATTAACGTGAC
>NZ_CAWNQH010000073.1:0-52837 GCF_963876495.1 Xenorhabdus sp. KJ12.1 | reverse complement strand
TCGTAACGGAAAGGTGTTTTTCTTGGTATAACCTTTGAACTCCACCCGCAAAGCGGGTGGTTTTATGTTTAAGACGCTAACGCGACTTAAACTGGCTAAGGCCATAATATAAAAGGCCACCGGAGTGGCCTTTAAAGTTATTTATTGAATTTAATGAGGAGATGAAATGTGTTCAGGATCCTCATTTTTTTTACTAAAATGGCGTTTAATCACAACGAAGAAGACAGGGACGAAGTAAATTGCCAGAGATGTCGCTGCAATCATTCCTCCCAGTACGCCAGTTCCTACGGCATTTTGAGCACCAGAGCCTGCACCGTTGCTCAGTACCAGAGGCATGACACCTAACATGAAAGCGAGAGATGTCATCAGAATAGGGCGTAAGCGCATTCTGACTGCTTCCATTGTTGATTCAATAAGCCCCTTGCCGTCTTTTTCCATCAAGTCCTTGGCGAATTCAACGATAAGGATGGCATTTTTTGCAGACAGGCCGATTGTTGTCAGCAAACCAACTTTAAAGTAGACGTCATTATCCATACCTCGCATAAAGGTTGCCAGTAATGCACCAATAACACCTAGTGGAACAACCAACATTACAGAGAATGGTATGGACCAGCTTTCATACAGGGCTGCCAGACAGAGGAATACCACAAGCAGAGACAGGGCATATAGCGCCGGAGCCTGATTACCTGAAAGTCGTTCCTGATAAGACATTCCCGTCCAGTCATAGCCAATACCTGCCGGCAATTGTGACGCGAGTTTTTCCATCAAAGCTATTGCTTCACCAGTACTTTTTCCAAGTACAGCGTCACCAACAATTTCCATGGATGGTAATCCGTTATAACGTTCAAGGCGTGGAGGACCGTAGATCCACGGTTCTTTGGTCGTGTCCATGAATGTAGAAAATGGCACCATTTCACCGTAGAGGTTACGGACATATAATTTGGCAATATCTTTTGGCAGCATGCGGAAACGCGCATTAGCCTGAACGTAGACCTGCTTAATACGACCGCGATCAATAAAATCATTCACATAAGTACCCCCAAACATTGTACTGAGCGTGATATTAATGTCATTGATGGAGACACCCTGTGCTTCTGCTTTCTCCTGATCGATGTAGAAGCGGTATTGAGGAGTATCATTCTGACCAGTAGGGCGTACACCGGTCAGTATATCTGAATTCTGAGCCGCCATACCCAGTAATTGATTACGGGCACTTGTCAGTGCCTCATGTCCAAGGTTTCCTTTATCAATTAACTGGAAGTCAAAACCACTGGCAGAGCCTAATTCCACGATAGACGGAATGTTAAATGCTAATACCATCCCTTCTTTAATTTGTGAAAAACGAATATTAGCCCGGTTTACAATTGCCGGAACCTTATCTTTGTCTTTCTTGCGTTCATCCCAGTCTTTTAAGCTGATAAACGCCGATCCTACATTTTGTCCCTGACTGGAAAAATCAAAACCGTTTAAGGTAAATACAGACTGAACGACGTCATTTTCATTAGTCTGGAAGTAATCATTAATTTCATCCAGTATCTTCTGAGTCTGCTCCTGAGTTGAACCGGGAGGTAACTGAACTATTGCCAGCAGTACACCCTGATCTTCTTCTGGAAGGAAAGATGCAGGGATACGAATGAATAACAAAGCCGTTCCTGCGATGAGCACGATATAAATCAGCAGGTAACGCCCTGTACCGCGCAGCATGCGCCCGATACTGTCAGTATAATGGTGAGTGCTTTTTTCGAATAAACGGTTAAACCAGCCAAAGAAACCTGTCTGAATACCGTGGCTGCCTTTGGCAACCGGCTTAAGCATCGTTGCACAAAGCGCCGGCGTCAGGATCAGGGCAACAAATACAGACAAGATCATTGCCGAAACAATAGTGATGGAGAACTGGCGATAGATTGCCCCTGTTGCGCCACCAAAGAATGCCATCGGAACAAATACTGCGGAAAGAACCAGCGCGATACCGACCAGAGCACTTTGGATCTGACCCATTGATCTTTTTGTTGCTTCTTTTGGTGAAAGCCCTTCTTCCTGCATGACGCGCTCGACGTTTTCTACTACGACGATTGCGTCATCAACAAGCAGGCCGATTGCTAGTACCATAGCGAACATGGTTAATGTATTGATGGAATAACCAAATGCAGCCAGAACGGCAAATGTACCCAGCAATACGACCGGAACAGCAATGGTTGGGATCAGCGTTGCCCGGAAGTTTTGCAGAAACAGGTACATGACAACAAATACCAACAGGATTGCTTCTATCAGTGTTTTCACCACTTCGAAAATAGAAATCTTAACGAAAGGGGTGGTGTCATATGGATACACAACATTTAAGCCATGCGGGAAGTAAGGCTGCATCTCTGACAGTGCTTTCTTGACGGCTTTAGAAGTATCCAGCGCATTAGCACCTGTTGCTAATTTGATACCTATACCTGATGCTGGTTTACCATTAAATCGGGCAAGAAAACCATAGTGCTGGGCACCGAGTTCAACAGTGGCAACATCGCCCAGAGTGATTTTGGAACCATCAGGATTAACACGCAGCAGGATCCGACTAAACTCCTCAGGAGAGCTCAGGCGAGTCTGGGCAATGATAGAAACATTCAGGCGCTGACCGGGAACAGAAGGCGTTGCCCCTAATTGTCCGGCGGCAACCTGATTATTCTGTTCCTTGATGCTCTTCATGACATCCAGCGCGGTTATTTTATAGTTGAGCAGTTTATCGGGATCGAGCCAGATACGCATGGCATACTGTGTACCAAGCAGCATGGCTTCACCCACTCCACCCACGCGGCTCAGGGAATCTTTGACATTGGCTCCAATATAGTCGGAAATGTCCTCCTGAGACATGGTATTATTCTCAGAAATGAAACCCGCAACCATTAAAAATGAGCTGGTTGTCTTCTCAACGCTGACACCTTGCTGTTGAACTTCCTGAGGTAACAGAGGGAGTGCCTGCTGTAGTTTATTTTGTACCTGAACCTGAGCTGTATCAGCATTGGTTTCTGCTTCAAAAGTCAGAGTAATACTCGTACGGCCCGCAGAATCGCTACTGGAAGACATATACACAAGGTTATCGATGCCATTCATATTTTGCTCGATAACCTGAGTGACCGTATTCTGTAACGTTATTGCGTCAGCTCCCGGATAAGTAGCCGAAATAACAATCGATGGAGGAGCAATGGCAGGATATTGCTCCACAGGTAATTTCATTATCGCCAGCAGACCAGCGAGCATGGTGATAATTGCAATTACCCATGCAAAGATAGGTCGTTCTATAAAAAACTTAGGCATGAATCCCCAACTCCTTTATTGAGATTTTTTGGCTGATTCAGTTTTATTTGTTTCAGGTTTGGCATCCAGATCCACTTCTGTTGGCTGAACAGTAGCTCCCGGCGCGGCTTTAAACAAACCTGTGACAATCACTTTATCTCCGGCCTTCAACCCTTCAGTGACGAGCCACTTATTACCAATTGCCTGAGGAGCTTTGAGATAACGCAATTCTACTTTGTTATCTTTATCAACAATCAGTGCTGTTGCCTGCCCACGAGGCGTTCTGGAAATGGCTTGTTGTGGTACCAGAATCGCATTATGGCGAACACCTTCCTCCAGCTTGGTACGGACAAACATACCCGGAAGGAGTTCTTCATTCGGATTTGGGAAAACTGCGCGCATTGTGATGGTACCTGTTGTTTCTTCAACGGTAATATCAGAAAACTCAAGGTGGCCCGTCCGGCTGTATTCCATTCCTGTATCTGTGACTAAATGAATTTTGGGCTTGCCGTTTTCTCGCTGGATCGTACCTTTTGCGATTTCATTTTTAAGCCGCAGATAATCATCACTCGATTGGGTGATATCAACATAAATCGGATCCAATTGTTGAACACTCGCCAGTGCCGTTGTCTGGCCGGCAGAAACCAAAGCACCTTCGGAAACGGCTGATTTACCTATACGCCCGGAGATAGGCGCAGTGACTTTGGTATAGGCTAAATTGATACGGGCACTTTCCAGTGCTGCTTTAGCTGACTGAACATCTGCGACAGCCTGAGCGTAATCAGAG
The DNA here is from genome assembly GCF_963876495.1 of Xenorhabdus sp. KJ12.1. Lineage (NCBI taxonomy): Bacteria > Pseudomonadati > Pseudomonadota > Gammaproteobacteria > Enterobacterales > Morganellaceae > Xenorhabdus > Xenorhabdus sp. KJ12.1. The sequence continues at coordinate 48,771 of NZ_CAWNQH010000073.1, read as the reverse complement.
TTAGCTTTATCAAATTCCTGCTTACTGACATATTGTGTTCCCAGCAGTGGCTTATAGCGTTCAACAGTTAAATGGCCGACGTTTTCATTTGCTGTTGCTCTGGCTAAGTTTGCTTTGGCTTTATTGTAATCAGCCTGATAGCTTGCTGGATCAATTTGGTAGAGTGATTCTCCTGCGGTGATATCACTGCCTTCTTTGTAATTACGTTTCAGGATGATGCCACTGACTTGAGGACGGACCTCGGCAACTCGGTAAGCTGAAGTTCTGCCCGGCAATTCAGTGATGACTGTCAGAGGTTCAGCTTTGAGCGTCACGATACCGACTTCAGGAGCCTGCTCGCCAGCAGCCCTTTGCTGAGTATTTTGATTATCGTTACATCCTGAGAGAATGAAGCTGCCTGAAAGTACCAGTAATGTGGCCAGAGGCAAAACCCCTCTGTTTTTTAGCATAAGTAAACCTCAATTTTTCAATGTAAACTCTCGAGCTTTATGAGCGTTAACGAGTGAAATTATTACTTCATTAATGAGCGGTGCTATAGTACAAACATACATGAATGTATGTAAATCAGCCTTGAGTCAAAAACAAAGTTTATGGCATGAAAATGGCACGAAAAACTAAACAGCAAGCTAACGAAACCCGCCAACACATTATCGAAGCCGCGATAAAGGTCTTTTCTGAGCGTGGTGTGTCTGCAACATCATTGTCTGAAATCGCGGTTGCAGCGGGTGTAACGCGAGGTGCAATTTACTGGCACTTTAAAAATAAAACTGATTTGCTTTTTGCTGTGTGCAAAATGCCAGCAAACAAAATAGACGCGTTAGAGAAAGAGTATCAGGCAAAATATCCTAATAATCCACTCCTCGTATTGAGATATATATTAATTTTTCTACTAAAAGTCATGACGGCTGATTCTCAAAATCGTTTATTAATGGAAATATTTTTCCACAAATGTGAGTTTGTTGGAGAGATGTCTTCATTAGCTGAACAGATTAGAGAAGTCTGTATTTCTGATTATCAAAAAATAGAAGACATGTTGGTTATGTGTATTCAGTCAGGAGAGTTACCTTATAATCTTGATATAAGGCGTTCAGCCATCATGTTAAGGGCATTAATGACCGGGTTGCTTGAAAACTGGTTATTTGCACCAGAGAGTTTTAATATTCAGGCACAATCTGAGTCTCTGGTGGATGGCTTTATTGACACACTAAAATATAGTCGTCACTTGCGTCGCATTGAAGATGCATCGTACTGAGTAAGTGAAACCAATAAAAAGACAATTAAGCGGTAAAGGCTATGCATCTATACATTATGGTGATGGCTCTTTCTTAACGAGCAGAATTGCCGATACTTCAGTGCTATCATTCCATTATCTGTAAATGATGAGTAGATTAATTCATGGTTCTATTTAACCGCAGTTTGAGTGTCTTACTCAACAAAGCGGGTCTGTTATGCAATAAAAGGCCCGATATATTATATATTCGCCAGCTGGGCCTAATCAGCCTGCTTTTTTTTCTGCTGTTTTTTCTTCACCCGGCCTCGGCTGCATTCAGCAATGATGTACCAACACGTGATGATATCCAGAATCAGCTTAAGGTGTTAACGGACCGTAATGAGCATACTCTTGAAGAGAGAGCTTCGATCGCTGATTTGGAAAAAGCACTTTCTTTCTTTGATAAGATTGAGAAGATTCAGCAGGATTCTGAGCAGTTGGAAAAAAATTTACAGCAATTACCTCAGAAGTCACAACTACTCACCGCTGAGTTAGCGAGCCTGAAAAATAATTCTCAACAAAATGAGGATGAATATAAGAATAACCTGGCGACTCTATCGCTGAAACAACTTGAATCTAAACAGAGTGTTACACTTAACAGTTTACAAAAAGCGCAGGACAATCTCGCGAACTACAATAGTCAACTGATTGGGTTGCAAACACAGCCTGAACGGACACAAAATCTGCTGTTTAATAATGTCCAAAGATTACAGCAAATCCGTAATTTGCTTAATAATGCTGTTACGGAGCAATCGGACGTTCGCCATACTGAGATTGAATTATTACAGGTAGAGCAAGCTTTCCTGACGCAGCAAAAAGAATATCAAAAATCGGCTCTGCGCGCGAATACACAGCTGCAAACTCTTCTACAGCTACAGCGCGATTATACCTCCTTCCAGATTGAACAATTAGAACGGCATGTCCAGTTTATTCAGGATATGGTTAATGGAAAGCACTTAATTGATTCGGAGGAAACCGCGAAAGAAGCCCAGAATTCAAATGATACCAGTCCCCATATTCAATCTAATCCGCTGGTCAGAGAAGAAATTATGGTGAACCGTGAATTCAGTGAGCGTCTGGTAGCGGCAACACGGGATAATAATCAGCTGGTGAAGAAAAAAATTCAGGTGAAGAATTTTTTAGACAGAGCTATCCAGTCTGAACGTGATTTAAAAGAACAGGTTAAGGTGTTACGCGGTAGTTTATTGTTATCACGCATTTTGTTTCAGGAACAGCTACAGGTTCCTCAAACTGTCCTGACAAAGGATTTACCCACGAAGATTGCTGATTTACGGCTGGAGCAGTTTGAAATCTCACAACATCGTGATCAACTTTATTTAGTGGACGATTATATTAATCAACTGCTGAATCAACATGCCAATGATATAAAAAATGAATCTCAGGAAGCCGTTGGAGAAATCCGTAATGCGATAGGGCAATTGTTGGAAATTCGTCGAGAGCTGTTGAATCAATTGAATAACCAGTTGGGGCAGCAGATCACACAAGCGATTAATTTACAGATGGATCAACAGGAGTTGTTGAATGTGACACAATCGCTGGAACAGACGCTCGCCCAACAGATTTTCTGGGTTAACAGTAATAAGCCGATGAATTGGGTCTGGCTGAAATCATTGCCTATTTTAGCTCATGAAGAGCTGACTCACTTTAGTGTGCACTTTACTATCAGAGGGATTATTTCCGGGTTGCAGAACTCTGTCCATTTTGTCATTCCTCTATTACTGGTAGGTTTGTTTCTGCGTTGGCAGACAAAAAGTATTAACGCACACTTGAAGAAAATTTCAGCTGAAATAGGGCAGCTACGCAGGGATAGTCAGCTACATACTCCACTGGCTTTGGTTCTGACACTGATAAAAACGCTGCCACTGGCGTTTATTATTCTGGCTATAGGTTATTGGTATTCGAAGTCAGAGGATGAACTGGGAGGAATGATATGGGATTTCTCCAGTCATTTGGCTTTATTCTGGGTTGTCTATGGCTCCAGTTACCAAATTCTGGAAAGAGGCGGGATTGGAGAACAGCATTTTTCACTCGATAGAGAAGTTTGTTCCTTATTCCGCAAAAATCTGGTCAGATTATCAGTCGCTTTGCTGCCGATTTTGTTCTGGATAACTCTGGGAGTTAAGCATCCGCTTCGTTTGGCTGATGATGTGATCGGTCAATGTACAGTGTTGATTTGCCTGCTCTTCGTTTTTATCTTTGTTTTTCCGTTCTGTCGTCAGGTATGGCGTGAAAAAAGTTCGCATATGATCCGCACGATCGTGGTGACAATGTTGACTTTTTCACCACTGATTCTGATAGTACTGATGGTGTCAGGTTATTTTTACACGACGTTACGCTTGTCTGAACGCTGGCTTTACAGCGCTTATTTGCTGCTTCTCTGGCATATTTGCTATCAATCTTGTCTACGTGGATTAAGCCTTGCTGCCCGTCGTATCGCATATCGCCGTGCAATGTCTCGCCGTCAGGCACAGTCAAAAGAAGGTGCGGAAGGTGAAGTCATCGAAGAACCGCCAATGGCCTTGGAGCTGATTAATCAGCAATCATTACGTCTAACGACCATGGTGCTGTTTTTGATCTTTTTTATGGCGTTTTACTGGATTTGGTCTGATTTGGTGACGGTCTTTTCTTACCTTGATGGAATAAACCTGTGGCAATACAGCACGACAACCGATCAGGGAAATATTCTGCAACACGTTACCCTGAAAGATTTGGCACTCTCAGTCGCAATGCTGGTTATTTCATGGGTGATGATGCGAAATTTGCCGGGGTTATTGGAAGTATTAGTGCTGTCCCGCTTACAGCTACAACAAGGTTCTTCTTATGCCATTAAGACAACGCTGACTTATTTAATTATCGGTGTCGGCGGAATTAGTGCATTGGGCACATTGGGAGTTTCGTGGAATAAATTACAATGGCTGGCAGCGGCCCTTTCGGTTGGTTTGGGATTTGGGTTACAGGAAATCTTTGCCAACTTTGTTTCGGGCTTAATTATTTTATTTGAGCGCCCTGTTCGTATCGGGGATACCGTAACAATAGGGACTTATTCCGGTTCAGTCAGTAAAATCCGTATTCGGGCTACAACAATCACTGATTTTGACCGCAAAGAAGTCATTATTCCTAACCGGGCTTTTGTGACAGAACGCCTGATCAACTGGACCCTTTCTGACACTATCACACGCATTATTATTAAAGTTGGTGTCGCCTATGGCTCCGATCTCGATAAGGTGAAAGAAGTCATGTTGCAGGCGGCGAAAAGTAATCATCGTGTAATGAATGAACCGGAACCACAGGTTTATTTTATGAGTTTCGGTGCCAGTACGCTGGATCATGAATTGAGGCTTTATGTAAGGGAGCTGGGAGATCGCAGTCGTACAGTCGATGAGGTAAACCGCAGTATAGATAAATTATGTCGGGAAAATGATATTAATATTGCCTTCAATCAACTGGAAGTCTATTTGCATAACGGTCAGGGCAATAGCTTGCAAGAGGTTAAAAGGTCGATAAGTGGTGCTCAGTACCAGACTGGTGAACCTCCAACGCCTGATGATAAGCCGTTCTTACCTTAAATAATCATAATATACCCAATGAATTTCAAATTGCTTCGCGGCGGTAAGGGAGTGAGTCCCCGGGAGCATAGGTAACCGTATGTTTATAAAAACGGTGACTGGGGTGAGCGAGTGCAGCCAACAAAGAGGCAGTTTGAAAAACGACGGGTATAAAAGGGGAACATTCCGGGTTGTACAATCAGGAGTGTTCCTCAGATTGTTGAGGTAATTGTTTTAATTTTCCCTGTAGATCTTGTCTGACGATATCTAATGCTGCCAAAGCCGTTTCTGGGGAAATATCATTACATTCGAGCAGGTAAATGAGATCAACTGCAAGCTTGACCTCTGGCGGTGCATTTTCGAGTGACATAATGGGGTATTCCTCTAATAATCATTAATCAGAATGTTCCTGCTTTTCTATCGTTCTTTCTATGCGCATTAACGCTTGACGACAACGAGCCAGTCTGCCTGCCAGAGCAGCGATCTCTTTTTGCAGTTTATATTTATCGACTGCCTCAGCTTTCTGAGCCAGTTGTAATTCTCGGTCATCAATCATTGCCATTAATCGGCGTTCATAATCCTGATGTTCGGCCAGACGATGATAAAGATCCTGCTCTTGTGACTGACGCCCGAATTTATCTTCCTGTTTGCGGAGAACCTGCGTGGATAATTCCCGTTTCAAAGCTTCTATTTGCATCACTAAACGTTCAGAGAGAAATTTAACCTGTACAGTGCGATTATCCCGGACGCAGCTTTTCAGTTGATCCATATTCTGATTAATTTCCAGCATATAGCCACTGAGTTTATTCGTATGGCAGTGGAATAACGCCTGATCAAAACGAGCAATTGAAAATGGTATATCTGGCAGGGAAGATAATTCGGCTGCTAGCATACTGATTTGTTTTTCAAGCACATCTAATAAATTTTGTATACCCATCAGTATCCCGTTATAGTCGATAATCTTTTGGTTGAATGCTATTTCATCTGACCCGCGCTGTGTTTAACGATACGCAGGGATCAGCTGAGGATAAGCTTGATACATATCAACAAAAATTAAGCTACAACTTGCTTTGTTGTTGCTTTTTCCCGGTAGTTTGCATAGATTTTAGCGTTTTCATTTTTTAACTGGCTGGCATTGATTATGACCGCTAACGCACAAAAACTGCAATTTATTAAAGATAGTATCGAAACAATACCTGATTATCCGAAAGCAGGCATACTTTTCCGCGATATTACCACGTTATTGGATAATCCTGTTGCATATCAGGCGACGATCGATTTATTGGTAGCTCATTTTCAAGGCAAAGGTATTACCAAAATTGTCGGTACTGAAGCTCGTGGTTTCTTGTTCGGGGCACCAGTGGCACTGCGTCTGGGGGTAGGTTTTGTTCCCGTCCGTAAAAAAGGTAAACTACCCAGAGAGACGTTAAGTGAAACTTATGATCTGGAATACGGTACTGATACATTAGAAATTCATAAAGATAGCATCAAAGCCGGAGATAAAGTCCTCGTTGTTGACGACCTGCTTGCAACCGGTGGCACGATTGAAGCAACTGTGAGCTTAATCCGCCGTCTTGGTGGTGAGGTTTCAGAAGCGGCCTTTATTATTGGTCTTCCTGATTTGGGAGGCACAGAACGCCTGAAAAATCAGGGTATTGATAGCTACACCCTTGTTGAATTTCCAGGCCACTGATCGCTCTTGTCTTTGCATTGATTGCTCTGATTTTTGCATAATTGATACATCAGCCTCGCCGACTATGGTGAGGCTGTGCTAGCATGATAGGCAGTCGTGTTCAATTTCCCCGGTATTCATGAGCTATCAGGTACTTGCCCGTAAGTGGCGCCCACAAATATTTTCTGATGTGATTGGTCAGCAACATGTGTTGACTGCATTGGCTAATGGTCTTGAACACCAGCGCCTCCATCATGCTTATCTTTTTTCCGGCACACGTGGTGTTGGGAAGACTACTATTGCCCGCCTGTTGGCAAAGGGCCTGAATTGTGAAATAGGTATCACAAAAAACCCTTGTGGACAGTGTGTTAACTGCCTTGAAATTGAGCAGGGGCGGTTTGTCGATCTGATTGAAATCGATGCTGCGTCACGAACAAAAGTAGAAGATACCCGTGAACTACTGGATAACGTGCAGTATGCCCCAGCCAGAGGGCGTTTCAAAGTTTACCTTATTGACGAAGTTCACATGCTGTCCCGCCATAGTTTTAATGCATTACTCAAGACATTAGAAGAGCCGCCGGAGCATGTGAAATTTTTGCTGGCGACGACAGATCCACAGAAATTACCCGTAACCATTCTTTCGCGCTGTCTACAATTCCATCTGAAAGCACTTGATGTCAGCCAGATTTCAAGCCAGCTGGAACATGTGCTTAATGCGGAACAAATAGAGAGTGAAGCTCGAGCTCGTCAGCTATTGGCCCGTGCAGCGGACGGCAGTATGCGTGATGCTCTGAGTCTGGCTGATCAGGCGATTGCTCTTGGTGGCGGAATACTGACAGCAGATATTGTCAGCCAGATGTTGGGAACGCTGGATGATGAACAGCCTTTGGAAATGGTTGAAGCTCTGGTTCGTGCGGATGGGCAGAAACTGCTGACTTTAGTGGAACAGGTCGCAGCCCGTGGTATGGACTGGGAAAACCTACTGGTCGAAATGTTATCGTTGCTGCATCGTGTTGCGATGATTCAGTTGCTGCCTCAGCAACCAGAGATTGAGCCTTCTTCAACAGAAGGGCGCTTGCGGTTGTTGGCGAGATCAATGCCACCCAGCGATTTACAACTTTATTATCAGGCGTTGTTAACTGGCCGTAAAGATCTCCCCTATGCCCCAGAGCGTAGGATGGGGGTTGAAATGGCATTATTACGTGCTCTGGCATTTCATCCAAAAACGATAATTGAAGAAGTGCCAGCCTCTAATAACGCAGATATACCGGTCTCACAGGGTACAGCATTCATGCCTACGCAGCCGCCAGTGTCTGATAATTTTGGTTCTGTCAGCCCTGAATCTGGTATGACAGATAAACAACCCTCTGCCCAGAAACAAAAAATGGCCCCAAGGGAGGGGTTAGAACCAGTTGCTGACAGCCCGACTGCAAAATTACTACAGGCAAAAAATCTGCTTTCGCGGCAGGAAGGCACTTCCTCAAAAGGAAGTGCTCCTCCAAAAAAGGCTGAGCCGGCAGCGTCTGTTAAGGCGAAGCCGGCGAGTTCGGCACTGGAGCGATTGGTTGCAGTGGCCGAACAACGGCCTCAGTCTTTTGTTCCCAAGACACGTGAAGTTAAACCGGTAAAGCAAGAAGCTTATCGGTGGCGTGCGAAAAATATTGAAGAAAAGAAGGTTGTTACAACACCAAAAGCTATCAAATCAGCACTTGAATATGAAAAAACACCTGAATTGGTGAAAAAGCTGGCTATTGAATCCAGACAGCGGGATCAATGGGCGGCTGAAATTGATAATCTGAATATTCCTAAACTGGTTCAGCAGGTAGCCTTGAATGCATTTAAAGAGCAGATTAATGAAAATCAGTTCTGTCTTCATCTACGTTCAAAGCAACGTCACCTAAATTCGGCATCGGCACAGAGATCTTTATCGGAAGCGTTGACGGAATTGCATGGAAAACCTATTGAACTCAGCATTATTGAAGATGATAATCCAGCAGTAAAAACACCGCTGGAGTGGCGACAAGCCATCTATGAAGAAAAATTGGCACAAGCGCGCCAATCCATTATTTCGGATAAAACGATCCAAACACTTCAACAATTGTTTGATGCTGAAGTGGATGAAGAAAGTATCCGGCCTGTTTAACCCCGCAGTGTGTATTGATACTGTGTCTACAGCAAAGAGAGAAAATTATGTTTGGTAAAGGTGGTTTGGGCAATTTGATGAAACAGGCCCAGCAGATGCAAGATAAGATGCAGAAAATGCAGGAAGAAATTGCAAATCTGGAAGTGACTGGTGAATCTGGTGCAGGTCTGGTGAAAGTCACCATTAATGGTGCACATAACTGCCGTCGTGTCGAAATCGATCCAAGCCTGATGGAAGATGATAAAGATATGCTGGAAGATTTGATTGCTGCGGCATTCAATGATGCAGCCCGTCGTATTGAAGAAACTCAAAAAGAAAAAATGGCTAGTGTTTCCAGCGGAATGCAGTTACCACCCGGCTTTAAGATGCCTTTCTGATGCAAACCAGCCCTCTTCTTGAATCCCTGATGGAATCATTGCGTTGCTTGCCGGGAGTCGGTCCCAAGTCAGCACAACGGATGGCGTTTCATCTTTTACAACGGGATCGCAGTGGTGGTATGCGGCTTGCTCAGGCATTGACACGTGCTATGTCTGAGATTGGACATTGTCAGGACTGTCGAACGTTTACAGAACAGGAACAGTGCACGATTTGTACCAATCCCCGCCGTCAGCAAAACGGTCAGATCTGCGTGGTTGAAAGCCCGGCGGATATCCACGCTATTGAACAGACGGGTCAGTTTGCGGGGCGCTATTTTGTCCTTATGGGGCATTTATCGCCGCTGGATGGCATCGGTCCTATGGATATCGGCTTGGATCGTTTGGAAGAACGTTTATCTTCTGAAACGCTGTCGGAAATTATTCTGGCAACTAATCCGACTGTCGAAGGAGAGGCAACTGCGAACTATATTGCTGAAATGTGTTCGCAATATGGTGTGACTGCCAGTCGTATAGCACACGGTGTTCCTGTTGGAGGGGAGCTTGAAATGGTAGACGGAACAACGCTGTCCCATTCCCTTGCCGGCCGCCATAGAATTACTGATTTGTGATCATACCTCCATTTTTTAATGGAAAATTCCAATGGATGGTGTTGTGAAACCCGCCGCCATCCATAATTATTTGTATAACTGATTGTTTTTAAAAGTCTAAATAATTAATTTCACATTCTTCTTATTCTCTGAACTTGAAACTCTTCAGTTTTATCCCCATCTGATTACCATCGTCCGATTTTACATATCTGAACTGGATTTAGATTGAGGTAATAAATGAGCATGAAAGATCAGGAAACCCGTGGATTTCAATCAGAAGTCAAACAACTGTTACAGTTGATGATCCATTCTCTCTATTCCAATAAAGAAATTTTCCTCCGTGAGCTGATTTCAAACGCATCAGATGCGGCGGATAAATTACGTTTCCGTGCATTATCAGCGCCAGAGCTGTACGAAAATGATGGTGAACTGCGTGTTCGTCTGGCTTTCGATAAAGAGAATAAAACAATTACCATTAGTGATAATGGTATTGGTATGACCCGTGATGAAGTGATCGATAACCTGGGAACGATTGCAAAATCTGGTACTAAGGCATTTCTTGAATCTATCGGCTCTGACCAGGCTAAAGACAGCCAATTGATTGGTCAGTTCGGTGTTGGTTTTTATTCCTCCTTTATTGTTGCTGATAAAGTGACTGTACGTACCCGTGCAGCAGGTGCGGCGACGGAACAGGGCGTATTCTGGGAATCAACCGGTGAAGGTGATTACACTGTTGCTGATATCGAAAAAGCAGAACGTGGAACAGAAATTACCCTGCATTTACGTGAAGGGGAAGATGAATTTTTGAATGACTGGCGTTTGCGTTCTGTCATCGGCAAATATTCTGATCACATCGCCTTACCTGTTGAAATTGAAACCCAGACTAAAAATGAAGAAGATGATTCAGTTACTGTAGCATGGGAAAAAATCAACAAGGCACAGGCATTGTGGACTCGTGGTAAAGCTGAAATCAGCGATGATGAATATAAAGAATTTTATAAACACATCTCCCACGATTTCGCTGATCCTCTGAGCTGGAGCCATAACCGTGTTGAAGGAAAGCAGGAATATACCAGTCTGTTGTATATCCCTTCCCAGGCACCATGGGATTTGTGGAACCGTGAACATAAACACGGGCTGAAACTGTATGTACAGCGTGTCTTCATCATGGATGAAGCTGAGCAGTTCATGCCAAATTATCTGCGTTTTATTCGTGGGCTGATTGATTCCAATGACCTGCCACTGAACGTTTCCCGTGAAATTCTACAGGACAGTTCAATCACTCGTAACCTGCGCAGCGCACTGACTAAGCGCGTATTACAAATGCTGGATAAGCTGGCAAAAGATGATGCAGAGCAATACCAGTCTTTCTGGCAGCAGTTTGGTCTGGTTCTGAAAGAAGGTCCAGCCGAAGATGGCGGAAATAAAGAAGCTATTGCCAAGTTGCTGCGTTTTGCGACTACGCATAATGACAGTGCTTCACAAACTGTTTCTCTGGAAGAATACGTCAGCCGCATGACCGAAGGTCAGGAGAAGATTTACTACATTACCGCAGATAGTTACGCTGCTGCGAAAAATAGCCCACATCTGGAACTGTTCCGTAAGAAAGGCATTGAAGTTCTGCTGTTATCTGACCGTATCGATGAGTGGATGATGAGCTATCTGACAGAATTCGACGGAAAATCATTCCAGTCAGTCAGCAAAGCTGATGAATCTCTCGATAAACTGGCGGATGAAAACAAAGCAGATCAGGAAGAAGAAGATAAAAAACTGGAACCATTCGTTGAGCGTGTGAAGACACTGCTTGGCGAACGTGTGAAAGAAGTCAAGCTGACCCATCGACTGACTGATACACCGGCGATAGTGACCACTGATGCTAACGGAATGACCACTCAAATGGCGAAACTGTTTGCAGCGGCAGGACAGTCAGCACCGGAAGTCAGCTATAACTTTGAACTGAACCCGGATCATAATCTGGTTAAAAAGGCAGCTGAAATTCAGGATGACAGCCAATTTGCTGACTGGATTGAGTTGTTACTGGAGCAGGCTCTGTTTGCTGAACGTGGAACGCTGGATGATCCAAACCAGTTTATCCGCCGTATGAATCAATTATTATTAGCTGAAAGCGCGTAATATCGTTTAAATTATGCCAATAAACCACGCTTCAACGGAAAATGAGGCGTGGTTTGTTTTTTGATAAGCGCGAAAACGTTTACCTGTTTTCTTGAGCGACTACCATTCCAGTGGTATGGTGGTTCGTTTTCTTTAAAAAATACGAAAAGCAAATAGCAAGGGGATTTACGCGATGCGTATTATTCTGCTGGGCGCGCCAGGCGCCGGTAAGGGGACTCAGGCGCAATTTATCATGGAGAAATATGGGATCCCTCAAATTTCGACAGGTGACATGTTGCGTGCCGCAGTAAAAGCAGGCAGCGAGCTGGGTTTAAAAGCAAAAGAACTGATGGATAATGGCAAACTGGTAACTGATGAGCTGGTTATTGCTTTGGTTAAAGAGCGTATCAAACAAGATGACTGCCGTAACGGATTCTTGTTGGATGGGTTCCCACGTACCATTCCTCAGGCTGATGCTATGAAAGAAGCGGGTGTCAGTGTTGATTATGTACTGGAATTCGATGTGCCGGATGAAATTATCGTTGATCGTATTATCGGCCGCCGTGTACATGCCCCATCAGGTCGTGTTTACCATATCAAATTCAATCCACCAAAAGTGGAAAATCGTGACGATATTACAGGCGAAGAACTGACTGTTCGTAAAGACGATCAGGAAGATACTGTCCGTAAACGTCTGGTTGAATACCACGCTCAGACTGCACCTCTGGTTTCTTACTATCAGCAAGAAGCACAGGCAGGTAATACAAGCTACTTTAAACTTGATGGGACACGTCAGGTTGCTGAAGTTAGTGAAGAGCTAGCCCGCATTCTGGGTTAAGACTCTGGGGTATTAGTGCCCTGAGGTATTAGTATCCCGAATAGTTGCGCGACAGATTTCAGATTAATTTGATCCTGAAGCATAGAGCAGGCGGTGTGAATACCGCCTGACTTTCACCTTTCCGTATCAGATCCCCCCCATAAAATGTATTATACCCTTCGTCTTTCAAGTTGCCTCTTTGTTGGCTGTGTTCACTCACCCCGGTCACATAGTTATCTATGCTCCCGGGGATGCGTTCCCTTGCCGCCGCAACGCACCTTGAAATCCATTGTGTATGTGACTATCACCGAGTTTTATCCTGAATTATCCGTCACTTTAATGGGTGGAGTGTTGAATAATGAGTAATCGTAATTATGGTGTGCTATTAGTTAATCTTGGTACACCAGACGCGCCGACACCTGCTGCAATAAGGCGTTATCTGGCACAGTTTTTAAGTGATCGGCGAGTCGTGGATATTCCACCATTGATTTGGAAGCCTCTGTTGTATGGCATTATACTTCCTTTCCGTTCTTTCCGTGTAGCCAGGCTGTATCAGGAAATCTGGACAGATGAAGGCTCGCCTTTATTGGTTTACAGCAAACGTCAGAAACAGCGATTAAGTGAAAAACTGGGTAATATACCTGTTGAGCTGGGAATGACTTATGGTTCACCTTCATTAACTCAGGCAGTAGATAAATTACTACAGCAGGGTGTTGAATATCTCATCGTACTTCCTTTGTATCCTCAGTATTCAAGTACAACATCAGCGGCAGTATTTGATAGTCTCAGCAAAATATTACAGGGATATCGTACTATCCCACATTTAAAATTTATCCGCAGTTACGCACGGCACCCGGCATATATCGCCGCATTAAAGGAAACTGTAGAACAGAGCTTTGAAAAGCATGGTCAACCTGACCGCCTGATTCTTTCCTACCACGGTATCCCTGAGCGTTTGGCTGAAATGGGTGATATCTATCCACAGAACTGTCTGGCGACAACTAAATTGCTAACGGAATTGTTGGACTATCCGGCAGACAGAATTATGATGACATACCAATCGCGTTTTGGGCGTTTACCGTGGTTAGCACCCTATACGGATAAAACAATAGCTCTGTTGCCGGAGCAGGATGTGGAGCATATTCAGGTACTGTGTCCGGGATTCGCATCCGATTGTCTGGAGACGTTGGAAGAAATTAAGCAGCAGAATAAAGCTATTTTTTTAGATGCGGGCGGGAAAAAGTTTGAATATATACCAGCACTTAACGATAATGAGGCGCATATTTCACTATTCATGCAATTAATCAATGATGCCATGAGATAACGAATAACTGGTAGTTATGGATTATGGCAGGGTTTCATACCGGAAGTACATTGGCAGATATGGATATTTTTGCTTATAGTTAGACGGTGTATATTCTGTCAATTGTGTGATTTTTTTAGAGTATTTGCTTCAAAATCAATATATAACGTAAGCTGGAAATTAATCTGGCAGGGAATAACGAGAAGCAAAATTATTTGGATTGGACATAGAGATAATGAGTAATAAACCAGTTAAGCATACAGACTTTTATGAGGAATATGCAGACTATTATCATCCAAAGCAAGATGACGAAATTGATCTGTTTGAATTGTTCTCCGTAATATTTCAGTCAAAATATTTGATTATTGCAGTATCCTTTATTTTTGCAGTGATTGGCTTTGGTGTTGCGTCATTTTTACCACAAAAATGGACCAGTACGGCGGCAGTGGTACAACCTGAGCTGGAACAGTTTCAGCCATTAAAAAACGTCTTAACAGAACTGAATGTTCTTAGTCTTGATCCAAAGATTACAGAGTATTCACTATTTAAGCGTTTTGTTGAAAACTATAACTCCCGTGTACTGCGTGAAGAATATCTGGTAGACACCGATTACTTCAGAACACTGCTTGCCAGTAAAGAAGATATTACGGCACAGGCTAAAAGAAGTCTGATTGAACAGATTGTAAATAAAAATATCTCTTCAACTGTACCCAATAAAAAAGATAAAGATGATGAATTTTATGAAACAACGCTTTCTTTCAGTGCGGGAACAGCAGAAGATTCATACAAGTTATTGTCTGGTTACATCAAATTTATCTCCTCTGTTGTGCGTGACCAGATAAAAGATGAACTGAATGATGCAGTGAGTCAGAAACTGGCTTACTCGAAAAGAATGTATGATATTGATTTGGGCCGCATCACCAACATGCGTGTTACCGATATTGAACGACTGAAGTATGCAATTTCTATTGCCAATTCAGCGGGTATAAAAAAACCAGTCTCCAGTGGTGGCGCAGTTGTTAAGGATGACCCTGATTATTCAATCGCTTTGGGTTCTGATGCCTTGCAACGTAAATTGCAGATCACTGAAGGCATTACTGATGCAACAACGATAGATCCTGACTTACGTAACCGTCTTCTTTATATCAAAAATCTGGAATCGGTAAATATTGATAAGCTTGATTTCCAGCCATTCAAATATATGCAGGAGCCATACGAGCCAACGGCGAAAGATTCACCTAAGCGTCTGTTAATCCTGATTGGTGCTGGCTTTATCGGTTTTATTCTGTCGGTAATGTTTGTCCTGATGCGCCATATGATGCGTAGCCGTCAGAAGCAAGTAGCCTGAAGATTATGAGCTACATTTAATCATCAGTAGCTTATAATCAGCGAAATTTGGCAGCCAGTGTGTGTTATCGCATTGGCTGTTTCTTTTCATCAATACTGAATACTGTGCTTTTTGTTTCATAGTGGGATTATGCTAATATGGCGCATGTTTTGGCTCCATAGCAACAATCAATTATGAAATTCCCCGGAAAACGCAAATCTAAACACTATTTTCCTGTCAGTCTGAGAGACCCTCTGCTTCAGCCCATCAAAGAGATGATGGATACTGAAAATAATCGAGCATATATTGTTGGTATTGACCAGATATTGGTAGATATTGAAGCTAAGGTTGATGAAAGTTTTATCCAACGTTATAACCTGAGTCAGGGGCATTCATTAGTTATTGAAGATGATGTTGCTGAAGCGCTCTACAATGAACTGGCAGATAATAACCTCATCAGCCATGAATTTGCGGGTGGAACGATTGGTAATACTCTGCATAACTATTCTGTGCTGGCTGACGACAAATCTGTGTTGCTTGGCACCATGTGCAATAACATTCAAATCGGTAGCTATGCCTATTGCTATCTTTGTAATACTTCCAGCCGGATGGATTTGAATCATCTTCAGGGTGTCGATGGCCCAATTGGCCGCTGTTTTACTCTGATCACTGAAAATGGTGAAAGAACATTTGCCATCAGTCCGGGGTTAATGAATCAGCTTAAACCGGAAAGTATTCCTGAGCATATTATTGCAGAAGCATCAGCACTGGTAATCACGGCCTATCTGGTACGCTGTAAATCAGGTGAACCAATGCCGGAAGCAACCATGAAAGCCATTGAGTACGCGAAGAAACATAATGTGCCAGTTGTTCTGACACTGGGTACAAAATACGTTATTGCGGACGATCCTCAGTGGTGGCGCGATTTTCTGGCAGAGAATGTTTCTGTGGTAGCCATGAATGAAGATGAAGCTCTGGAACTGACCGGATTTAGTGATCCTCTGCTGGCTGCAGATATGGCACTAAATTGGGTTGACCTCGTATTATGTACTGCTGGCCCGGCAGGGTTGTATATGGCCGGTTATACAGAAGAAGAGTCCAAGCGTCAGACATCACACCCATTATTGCCGGGAGCGATTGCTGAATTCAATCGTTTTGAATTCAGTCGTGCCATGCGTCAGGATGATTGTCAGAATCCTATGCGGGTCTATTCTCATATTGAGCCATATATGGGAGGACCTGAAAAAATTATGAATACGAATGGTGCCGGAGATGGCGCACTGTCTGCCTTACTGCATGATATTACAGCTAATAGCTATCATCGTATGAACGTCCCTAATTCGAGTAAACATATGCGCTCTTGCCTGACGTATTCTTCTCTGGCTCAGGTGTGTAAGTATGCGAACAGAGTGAGCTATCAGGTATTGAGTCAACATGCTCCACGTCTGACACGCGGTTTACCAGAAAGGGAAGATAGTCTGGAAGAGTCTTACTGGGAACGTTAATTTCTGATTCAGGAGTATCCCCCTTTGAAATTATTGGGATACTCCCTATTAATCAATTCATTATGCTGCTGATGAATTAGTTGGTGAAAATGCCGATGGTAGTGCTATCGGGCAGTCAGGCGTGGATTCAGGGAGTGAATCAGCCATCGCTCTGGCGATTTCATGTTCGCCAATAATAATATGATCAGCGCCACGTGCCGTAAGGTAAGTGACTTCATCATCGTAATGAGCGCGAACGATAATATTGATATCTGGCCTGATTGCTCTTGCACTCTCGATAATTTTGCCGGCTTCATAACCATTCGGGATAGTCAGGAATAGCGCACAAGCACAATCCAATCTTGCTAATGCCATGATATCTTCTCTGGCAGCATTCCCCATCACAGCACTAATCCCCATTTCTCCCAACTCTTCAAATCGGGCACGGGTATCCTCAATTGCAACCAGTGGAAAAGGTTTTTCCTGCAAACGCTGGCAAAGCAGGCGACCGACCCTACCATATCCCACAACAATCGCATGGCCGCAAATATTGACAGGGATTTGAGTTTCTTCCTCTAATGTTTCTTCCAGTATCTGTTCTTCTATCGTTTCTGTTTTTTCCAGATAGCGATCCAACAGGCTGAATAAAATCGGATTCAACATAATGGAAATAATAGCCCCAGCGAGTATTAGGTTACGTGCATCACCATTCAACACGCCTAAAGTGACACCTAATCCAGCCAGAATAAAGGCAAACTCACCAATTTGGGCAAGACTGACAGAAATAGTCAGTGCGGTACGTCGTGAGTGGCCGAAAAGCCTGACCAGCAACAGTGCTGCGACAGATTTACCGATAATAATAATGGCCAGCGTTCCTAAAATGGCAATGGGCTGCTGGATCAAGATTATTGGATCAAACAACATACCGACCGAAACAAAAAACAGCACAGCAAAAGCATCTCTGAGTGGTAAAGTATCCTGTGCGGCTCTATGACTCAGCTCTGATTCATTCAGTACCATCCCGGCAAAAAATGCTCCCAGTGCAAATGAGGCATCAAACAGCTCGACTGCACCATAGGCGACCCCTAAAGCGATAGTGAGGACAGCCAGGGTAAATAACTCGCGCGAGCCTGTACTGGCTGTTTTTGCCAGCAGCCAGGGGATCAGACGGCGGCCGACAAAAATCATCAATAAAATAAATGCGACAACTTTGCCGACGGTAATGGCAAGTTCAAGAAGTAATTGGCCGATATCAGTATTATGGTTATCTAAAATACCCGCAGAAGCAGGCAGTAATACCAAAGCCAGCACCATTGCCAGATCTTCGACAATCAGCCATCCAATAGCAATTTTCCCTCGCTGGCTGTCAATGAGTTGGCGTTCTTCCAGTGCTCTGAGCAGTACTACGGTACTGGCGGTGGACAGGCAGAGGCCAAAGACAATTCCGCTGAATAAACCCCAGCCCAGTAATTTTGACAGGCCGGCTCCTAATAGCGTTGCCACGGCAATTTGGGCAATCGCTCCCGGGATTGCAATTGATTTTACGGCTAATAAATCTTTGAGTGAAAAATGCAGACCGACACCAAACATCAGTAAGATCACGCCAATTTCTGAAAGTTCAGGCGCCAGAGAAGTATCGGCAACAAAACCTGGTGTAAAAGGCCCGGCAAGCACACCGGCCATAAGATAACCTACCAAAGGTGAGATTTTCAGACGCTGTGCAAGCATGCCAAGCAGATAGGCGAGGAGAAAACCGCCAACAATAGTCGTGATGAGAGGTGTCGAATGCTCCATCAAGTCTCCTTCTGAGTTGGATAAATTTAATAGGATGTATTATCAGATTGGGTAATTATTAATTTTACAAATAATTTGAAATTTTTGCTTGAAAAATATACTTTTTTGAGAAAATGAGGGTGATCTACATAAAGAGCATTGTAATGGTATTTTATGTAGATCTTTTTATTATTTACTCATGTTTACAAAGATAAATGATAGTAAATAATGAATATTTTTTATTATTTAGTGCTGATTTTATTATGTTTATTTCCTATGTTTGGTAAAAATAGAGTGAAAATGCCAAGAAATGGTAAAAAAGCACATATTTTATAAACTAATTCTATACTGGTTTTATCTGCTATATATCCGAGAGCGGCTGCTCCGACACCTCCCATACCGAATGCTAATCCAAAGAATAATCCCGCTATCATCCCTGTGTTGCCGGGAAGTAGCTCCTGTGCATAGACGAGAATGGCGGAAAATGCAGATGCCAGTATCAGGCCGATAATAACGGTGAGTATGCCTGTCCAGAATAGTGATGCATAAGGCAAGAGAAGAGTGAAGGGGGCAACACCCAGCATCGAACCCCAGATGACATACTTACGGCCGATTTTATCTCCGATAGGGCCACCAATCATGGTGCCTGCGGCGACAGCAAACAAAAAGACGAAAAGATGAATCTGTGCATTTTGAACAGAAACACCAAATTTTTGGATCAGATAAAAGGTATAGTAGCTGCTGATGCTGGTCAGATAGAAATACTTTGAAAAGATCAGTATTAGTAGAATGATGAATGAACGGACAATGATTTTTCTGGGGAAAACAGGCTCAAAGCTTGTATTGGAGGCGTGGCGTGAAGTCGTGCGATACTGCATTTTGTACCATTGACTGACTTGTAACAGAATGATGATAGCCAGCAGAGCTGCCAGAGAAAACCACCCTATATTTCCCTTACCGTAAGGCGCGATGAAAATAGCGGCTAACAGTGGGCCAAGTGAACTTCCCAGATTTCCGCCTACCTGAAATAAAGATTGCGCTAATCCAAGACGCCCACCCGAAGCCATTCGGGCAACTCTGGATGATTCTGGGTGAAAGACCGATGAACCTGTACCGACCAGTGCTGCAGCCAGCAGTATCATAGGAAAACTTTCGGCATAAGCCAGCAAAAGCAATCCGGAAAGGGTAAAACCCATCCCAATGGGTAGCGAATAAGGTTTAGGATGTTTATCTGTATATAAGCCAATGAGGGGCTGTAGTAAAGACGCCGTGACCTGATATGTCAGAGTTATCATTCCAATCTGTATAAAACTGAGCGTAAATTCAGATTGTAATAGTGGATAAATCGCCAGAATCAGCGATTGGATCATATCGTTCAAAAGATGAGACAGGCTAATTGCGCCAAGAATAGAGAAAACCGTTTTCTGTGTTCTTTTTTGTGAGCCTGATTGTGGAATTGTACTATTTTGCTTATTTATGTTCATTTCTTCACCAATGTCACCTGTGTTGTATGGTGTTGAACGGTTATTTAATTGTTACACCTTAATGCATATTCACTTTCCAATAAAACCTTTGCTCATCTTGGTATAATTTGATGCCTATCGCAAAAAAATGGAACAACACTCTATTTAATAGCTTATTTATGTAATCTTGATCGAAAAAATACGGCATTAAGTGCTGTTCCGCTAGTCTGTTCTGTTGTTGAATATATGCCTGTGCCAGCCATGTTTCTTGTCATAAAAAATCACACTCTTTGAAATGAGGCAGGTTTTAACATCATTGAAAAACAATAACAGTCATGCAGTCAATTTATTTAGGAGCATGGAGATATCCGATGAAATTTTCATTTAAAGCGTCAGTATGTACCCTTGTTGTTTCTCTGGCTTTGTCACCGATGGTGGCTTCGGCCTGGGAAAAAGATAAAACGTACGATATTACGATCTTGCATACCAATGATCATCATGGTCACTTTTGGCAGAATGATCATGGAGAGTACGGATTGGCTGCTCAGAAAACGGTAGTAGATTCCATACGACAGGAAGTGGCTAAAAAAGGTGGCAGCGTATTACTGCTATCGGGTGGAGACATCAATACGGGTGTACCTGAATCGGATATGCAGGATGCCGAGCCGGATTTTAAGGGAATGAATCTGGTGGGTTATGATGCGATGACACTGGGAAATCACGAATTTGATAAACCTTTGAATGTTCTTTATCAACAGGAGAAATGGGCTAACTTCCCATTTTTGTCAGCGAATATCTACCAGTCCAGTACCAATAAGCGTTTATTTAAGCCCTATGTGATATTTGATAAGCAAGGGGTGAAAATTGCTGTTATTGGCTTAACCACTGACGATACCGCGAAAATAGGTAATCCGGCTAATTTCCCGGATGTGGAATTCCGTGTACCTGCGAAAGAAGCGAAAAAAGTCATTGATGAACTGAAGAAGAATGAAAAACCGGATGTCATTATTGCTGCAACGCATATGGGGCACTATGACGATGGTCACCATGGTACAAATGCTCCCGGAGATGTGGAAATGGCGCATAGTTTACCTGCTGGCTATCTAGATATGATTGTAGGGGGGCATTCACAAGATCCGGTCTGTATGTCTGCGGAAAATAAAAATTATAAACAAGTGGATTATGTACCGGGAACACCTTGCTCTCCGGATCGCCAAAATGGAACGTGGATTGTTCAGGCCCATGAATGGGGCAAATATGTCGGTCGGGCAGATTTTCAATTCCGTAATGGTGAGTTTAAGTTAATGCACTATCAGTTAATTCCCATCAATTTAAATAAAAGAGTCAAACAAGAAGATGGGAGTACTGAGAGAGTTTATTACACTCAACAAATTCCCCAGAACGCAGAAATGCTGAAATTGTTGACCCCTTATCAGGATAAAGGCAATCAGAAACTGAGTGTCAAAATTGGGTCAGTTGACGACAAATTAGAAGGTGATCGTAGTAAGGTTCGTTTTATACAGACCAATATGGCTCATCTTGTGCTGGCAGCTCAGATGGAACGGGCCAATGCTGATTTTGCTGTGATGAGTGGTGGCGGTATCCGTGATTCTATTGAAGCAGGGGATATTACGTATAAGGATGTATTAAAAGTTCATCCATTCGGTAATCAGCTAATTTATGTTGACTTCAAAGGCAGTGAAGTTCTGCCTTATCTGACCGCTGCTGCTAATATGGAAGCAGATTCAGGTGCTTATGGTCAGTTCTATAATGTCAGTTTTGTGAAAGAGGGTAAGAGCATCAGCGACGTAAAAATTGCTGGGAAGCCTTTAGATCTGAATAAAACTTATCGTATGGCAACATTGAATTTCAACGCTATCGGTGGTGACGGTTATCCACGAATTGATAATTTGCCGGGATACGTAAATACCGGTTTTGTCGATGCGGAAGTATTGAAAGGATATATTGAAAAACACTCTCCACTGAAAGCCGCTGACTATGATCCTAAAGGCGAAATAGTTTTCAAGTGATAATAAGTCAAAGCTGATTTTTGCTAAAAAAGACCATCTTTAAGACAGATGGTCTTTTATTTATCAGTTGAAGTGGTAATAAATAATCTGAAGTAGGTATGATTGAAGGAAAATAATTAATTGTTTAATATCATAGTTATTAGCGTGTTTTTCTCTCCTTCCCTTTTGTGTGGTATTATTTTAAAACCGTGGCTTTGATATAATTTAACGATTTTATTTTCATTTTTGCATTCTAGAATAATTGTTCGTCCTCCTATTAGATATTGCGCTTTTTCGATAATAACTTCTATCGGAATTAGGATGTCCTTAAGTTTTATTGGGTTTCCTTGTAAGGAGAAATTTTTAGCTATCTGTCCAATTAAATAAACTTTCAGTGATGTTGCACGATTGCTGATGCCATCAAGTTTCTTTATTTTTGATTTTGAAAGAATAAAGTCATGTATTGGTAGTTCTTTAAAGGTCAGAGAAAAGTAAGCCAAAATCATTCCAGTCATATCTAAAACCAAGTAGGTTCTTGTTGCATCAACTTTTTCAAATCTAATGGCTCTTGAATGTAAAAATGATTCTACATCTTGGTTTGATGGACAAGAAAATGAATGCAAATATTCCATTGTTTTATCAGCACCAAGTGTCATTAATACCTTTCTTAAAGCGAGAATTTTCGTTTTAATATTTCTATCGCCTCATTTTGTTGTGCTTCTATATCTATATGGTCATATTTATTTTTTCTTTGTTTCTTATTAGCCTTGCGTAACATCTTAATTGCCTTAGGGTCAGTAATCACAATTTGCCGGAAAATTGACGAGGTAGCCATTTTATCTCCTTTTATTTAAATATATTAAGTTACTTAAAATAGTAAATGATATTATTTTTGCCATAAGGAAAGTATATCGATATTAGAAAATTGAACAAGACTCTGTTTTTGGGAAAACAGAGCTGGCTCGAAAAATTTATAAGTAATTACAATTGATTTTCAAATTCTGGCGATATCAGCAAATGAACCATTTAATAGTTGGCATAAATCAGCAGGAGCCAGTTCAATATCCAGACCTCGTTTACCGCCGGAAATAAACAGAGTAGATAAAGACTCTGCCTGGCTATCAATAACAGTAGGGAGACGTTTCTTCTGGCCTAATGGACTGATTCCTCCTACCAGATAGCCCGTAATCTTTTGTGCCAGTTGAGGGTCTGCCATATCGGCTTTTTTGGCTTTAAATGCCTTGGCGACTTTTTTCAAATCCAGTTGTCCTGCAACAGGGGTGACAGCGACAACAAGATTTTTAGGATCACCATTTAGTGAAACCAAAAGGGTTTTAAAAACTTTTGTTGCATCTAAACCCAGTTTTTTGACTACTTCATCACCAAAGTTATGTTCATTGGCATCGTGTTCGTAAGGATGAATCTTAAAATTAATTTTTTGTTTTTCCAGCAGAATGATGGCGGGGGTCATATGTTATGTCCTATATATGCTCTCAATTATTTAAAATGTTTTTTATTCTTGTTGCTGCAACAACTGTAGCAAATTGTTTTCACCATGAAGGTGTAATGCACCGACCGCCACTACATATTTTCCCGCAGGTAAGGCATGTAACTGTGTGCTCCATTGGTAGTTACGTTCAGTCATCAGAGTTTGGTAAATAGCGTCGCAGAAAGTTTGTGGCAATACCGGGTTTTTTTGGTCTGATTTGTAATTCATCCACCAGCCAATCATAGTTTGTAAAGCTCGGGCATTAGTATGCCAGTGAACAAGCGTATCTTCTAATAGAGAAAGGCCACCATTTGGCAACTCGGTAAGCAAATTGATCTGCTTATCTGTTCCTTCCAGCTCGATGATATCTTTATCAATGGCTTTTGCGCTGTTCAGTAATTGGTAATCAATCCCATATTGAGGACTCATTCCCAAGTATTTAGCCTGAGCAGCCTGAAGGATCAGGGCAACCTGCCAGGAAGGCAGCCGATCCAGCAATTCTATCGGCTGATGGATCTCATGGCAGTATTGCTGTAGAAACGAAAAGTGTTCAGATGATAAACGTTGTGACAGCCCGGCCAGCTCAGGGAGTATTTGCTGAAATGGCGACCCTGACGGGGTAATATCTGCTTCAACAATTAAAGAATTGCATTGTTCCAGTTGTTCCAGCAATACTTCAGAAAGTGGATACATATTTTCTGTACCCATATGGATACTGCCAACAATATGTAATTGTCTGTCCTCAGGCAGAATGACATCATAAGCAGGATAGGGGTAATTTCGTTGGGAATTTAGTCCTAATACATTACTGAGATAGGTCATGAGTTTTCCCATTTCACAACTCCGTTAATGGACGTAAGTTGATATGCTAATGTATTAAAGGTTAACAGGAAAGTGTGAAAAAGTGCGAAATTCATAGGGTATGTATGATAAGTAGAAAGCTAAACTTCCTTGTTTAGCTTTTCGAATCTTAAATCACTTAACCTTTCGTTTTAAAACGTAATAATCGGTTAGCGTTACTGACTACGGTAATGGAAGAGAGAGCCATGGCGGCACTAGCAATCACCGGGTTTAATAATGTGTCGGTGAAAGGGTAGAGGATACCGGCTGCAATCGGGATACCCAGTGTATTATAAATAAACGCCCCGAACAGGTTCTGCTTCATATTACGCAATGTTCCTTTAGATAATTCAACGGCATCGGCAACTCCATGCAGGCTGTGGCGCATCAGGGTAATTGATGCTGTTTCAATAGCAATATCACTACCGCTTCCCATTGCAATACCTACATCGGCTTGTGCTAATGCCGGAGCATCATTAATTCCGTCACCAATCATCGCTACTTTTCTTCCCTCAGATTGTAAGGTCTGAATAGTTGCTGCCTTACCATCAGGTAAGACACCAGCAATAACCTGATCAATGCCCGCTTCTTTGGCGATAGCATTAGCCGTTGCCGGATGATCTCCCGTCAGCATTACTAAATGATACCCCTGATTATGCAGACGTTGCAGGGCCGAGATTGTATCCTGCCGGAGTGGATCACGTATTGAAAACAGGGCTGCTATTTTACCGTCAACAGCCAGAAGAACAGGGGTAATACCTTTTTCCGCCTGTTGTGCCACTTGCTGTTTTAATGTGGTTGTTTCAACCTGATTTTGTTCAAGTAGGCTCAGATTACCTAACAGCAGTGTCGTGTTACCGATATTGCCGCTAATCCCTGTGCCTGCCAGAGTGCGAAACTGCGTGACGTCAGGTAATTGTTTACTCTCTATTTTTCTGTTTTCAGCTTTCAGGAGAATTGCTTTTGCTAAAGGATGGTTTGAACCGCTTTCCAGCGCACCTGCCCACAGTAATACCTGTTCTTCCGTGTAGCCGTTGAAAGTATGAATTTCCGTAACCTGTGGCATGCCTTCTGT
The DNA here is from genome assembly GCF_963876495.1 of Xenorhabdus sp. KJ12.1. NCBI lineage: Bacteria > Pseudomonadati > Pseudomonadota > Gammaproteobacteria > Enterobacterales > Morganellaceae > Xenorhabdus > Xenorhabdus sp. KJ12.1. The sequence continues at coordinate 23,464 of NZ_CAWNQH010000073.1, read as the reverse complement.
CAGGGTTCCGGTTTTATCAAAAACAAGGATATCGAGTTGACTGGCCTGTTGCAGGGCATCAGCATCGCGTATTAATACGCCTAATTCAGCAGCCCTTCCGACTCCTGAAATAATAGACATTGGTGTTGCCAGACCAAGCGCACAAGGGCAGGCAATAATCAGTACCGTAGTGATAATGACCAGTGCATACATGATTTGCGGAGCCGGGCCGGCAAAATACCAGATAGCTCCGGCAACCAATGCAATAACAACGACGACAGGAACAAATATTGAGGATATTTTATCCACCAGTTGGCCGATTTCCGGTTTACTGCTTTGTGCCTGACGCACCAGATTGATAATTCTGGCTAAAGTAGTTTGGCTGCCTACGGCTGAAGCTTTGAACAGCACCGTTCCATCCTGAACGACTGTCCCGGCATGAACTGTATCACCGATTGTTTTTTGCTGAGGAATAGCTTCTCCCGTCAGCATCGCTTCATCCAGCCAGACAGTGCCCTGAGTGATCTCTCCATCAACGGGAACCCGATCACCTGTTACCAGCCGCAATGTCATATCGGGTTCAACATCAGCCAGCGGTAATGACACTTCGCCTTCTGATGTGATGACTCGGGCCGTTGGAGGCGTTAAATCCAACAGTCGCTCAAGTGCTTGTGAAGAACGCTGGCGTGCTCGCTGTTCTAAGGCATGACCAAGATTAATTAAGCCAATAATGATAGCGCTGGCTTCATAATAAATATGACGCGCCTGAGCTGGAAAAATACCTGGCCATAAGTTGACGCTGATGGAATACAGCCATGCTGCTCCTGTTCCCAGTGCAACTAATGTATCCATTGTCGCGCTGCCGTTTTTCAGGCTTTGCCAGGCGTTGCGATAGAAATGCCCGCCAGCAAATACCATGACGGCAAGAGTCACCAGACCAATGCTCAGCCAGATGGTATGATTTTCCGGTGTGAGCATCATATTGTCGCCTATCATGCCCCAAATCATAACCGGAACACCGACAATCAGAGCGAGGGCTGATTGCCAGCGGAAACGGCGCATATTGGCTTGTGCAATCTGTTGCTGTCGTTCCCGGCGTTCAGTTTCATCCAGAATGATTTCAGCTCCATAACCGGCTTTGATAACTGCATCGACCAAAGCCTCGGAGGAGGCGGAGCCTGTGACCAGAGCACTTCTTTCCGCCAGATTGACTCTGGCATTTTTAACACCTTCAACAGATTGCAGAGCTTTTTGTACTTTACTGACGCAACTTGCGCAGCTCATGCCATCCAGCAGAAGCTGAATGCTGTGGTCGCTGTTATGAGGAGCATCAGAGCCAGTTTTTTTATCAGATTTTGCGATCGGAATAGAGGTGGGATCTGTTGCCGCTGGCAAAAATTCTGGTTCAGGTGTTGTCAGCGGCTCATTTTTTGGGAGATGCGCACTCATGGCTGATTCAGCATGATAGCCAGCTTGTTTCACCGCATTAACTAAGGCATTTTCTTCAGCCTTGCCGTAAATTCTGGCTGATTGCTTATCGACTTCAGCAGCAACGACACCTTCCACTGACTCCAGAGTTTTTTGGGTTTTGCCGACACACTTCATACAGCTTAATCCGGAAAGTTGTAACTCAACATCGGGGCGATCTGCGATTGAAGCCTGATAACCAGCATCACGGATAGCCGCTATCAAGGCATCAGGTGTTACGTTACTGATAACTTTAGCGTATTCAGTAGTGACCTCAGCCTGTTCAACTCCGGGTAGATGCTCCAACGCTTTTTTGACCCTGTTGACACAGTGCATACAGGTTAAGCCCTGAAGTGCAAGAATGGTTGTTGTAGACATAGTAAAATCTCCTGAAACAGAGTGATATACCCCGCGATGCAACTTAAAATTCATTGGGATATACTTACTATTATTATTGGGGATAGCTCGTTATCTGTTTAGGCTAAACCTTCCTGCAAGGGGAAGGTCAAGGGGGAATGATGAATATCAGTGAAATTGCCCAGAAAACGGGCTTAACCAGCAAAGCTATCAGGTTCTATGAAGAAAAAGATTTGATTACAGCGCCGGGGCGGGAAGAGAATGGCTACCGTTTTTATCAACAGAAGCATATTGATGAATTAATCCTTTTACGGCAGGCGAGAGAGGTGGGGTTTACTCTGGAAGAGTGCAGGGAACTATTACGATTATTTCACAACCCTAATCGCCATAGTATTGATGTCAAGGCTGCAACATTGCAAAAAGTGGCTGAAATAGAAAAAACGATTGCAGAATTGCAGAATATCAGGAAAAAGTTATTAACACTGGCGGCTGAATGTCCGGGAAATGATGGCGCTGAATGCCCCATCATTGAACAACTATCTGGTATTTGTGCAAAACATGGTTGATGATATCAGCTTAATTGTCAGGGGCCTGTGTATTTATATCCAGAGTCGCTTAACCTGATTGCATATGCGCTCCCAGTCAGGTGTTTGCAAATATTTATCCACTTCAGCTTCAAGGATTTCGATATGTTTCCAATCGTCTATATCGAACGGTTTACTGAGCGTAAAATTTGCGCGTAAGTAGTTTTTTCCAAGAATTTTTGCGGTCTGAAGTTCTGCCATTTTAGCCGTCGTTTCAAATATGAGCATCAACAGAGCTGCTGGTGGTATCTCATCTTTGTTCCCCCACCGCAGAGGCCACAACCAGCAATTTACTCCCCAGCTTAACGGTGGTGCACAGTAGTCGAAATTGATCGAACTCACTCCGTTAGACATATCTCCGGTACCTACGGATAGCATGCGGATATCAGTTGGGCCAGAAATTCCCTTCAGTGATAATGCTTCGGTAAGTGCTGTCATGGACGGATTATTGGCAAAAACCCCACCATCTACGAAATAGCCAAAATCTGTGCTATTCACCTGAATACGGTATGGCGGGAAGTACGTTGGAGCCGCGGATGTTGCCATTGCTGCATCAACCATGGAGATATTACGAAAGGGATTTTCTGGTAGATTGGAAAATGTGCACGGTAGCCAGGATTGATTGTTTTCGTTCCAAAGCTGGGCCGCATTAATCGCTATAAAGCATCTTGAACTGGATAGTTGTGCATCAGAAAAGAGTTTCTGTAGAATTGTTTTCAGGTTACTGCTGTAATATCTTGCGCCCATAAGACCCGGTCTTCCAAGAGGTTCATCATTTTGAGCGGAAAACCCTCTAGCCCTGCTTATATTTTGTAGTGATATCTCATTCGAGCCAAAATGCTGAATGCCATCATTTCTGTAGCGGCCAACCATTTTCGAAAGAGTGATATCTTGTGATGATATCCCTTCTGTGGATATCCCCGCAATCCTACTGGTTTTTTTAGTAATTTGAATTTGAAATTGTCTATCGAGCTCTTGGGTAAGTTTGGGGACCGGAAAATCACAAATTCCAGTCTTGTATTTATTCTGTAATAAACTATGGACTTTGAAAATATTAGCCCCCTCCTTTTTGTATAAATCAACTATTTTTGAGATAGGGACACCGTGTGCCATGCCCAGAGCTAATAAGCCTCCTGTGGATGTTCCGGCAAATCCATTGGTTCTTTTAATAATATGAAATTTCTTATCGAGATCTTCGATAAGTTTGGCTGTTAGCAAACCACGAATTCCGCCGCCATCGCAGCAAATGATTTTAAAAGTCATGATTAAATCCCTATTCGTTTTTCTCAGAACTGGGTATTCGATTAATTTTAACTTTCGCTACATTGAGATATTTTTATCTTGACTATTCGTTCGAAATGGATCTGTCATTTCTGCTGTTCTTTTCAGAAGAAACGTACATCCTGTCAGAGCTTAGGTGTGCTTGTTTGCTAGGGTTATGTGGTATTGATAAGTTTTGATATAACGATAAATGAATGATAATTCAGTTACCTGTAACATATTGTAAACAGAAATTACTAAACTCCAGTCAATGGCCGTTTTCAACGTTTTCCACTGGATTCATCGTTTGGTTTCATGAAAGGTTAAATATGGCTGGCATAGCCAGCCTGTATTAGGGAGTGTCGTTGATGAATGAGGGCAATTTATATCAAAATTAAAGGTTGCTGGATGGCTAACTGCATTAACTGACAATAAGGGTTTAATATTTTCTGTGTCGGTTTGTTGCCACCCTGTATTATACCGGCTTAACCTTCAGTGTGATCCCGTCGACGGCGATGATTTCAACTTCTGTATTGGCAGTGAGTTCATGGTCACAGTGAATGCGCCAGCTACCATCAGCCAGTCTGATTCGCCCATAGCCATTTTCAGTATCTGTCGTTAAGCGGGCGTGCTGCCCGATTAATTGCTGATTTTTCTGATTGAGCCTCTCATCACTACTCTTTTGCGGGTGGCGGCGCAACCAGGCCCGCCACGTGATAGCAGAGAGTAATGTTAATAAAGCAAACAGTATGCCTTGTAGCTCCCAGCTCATTGAGGGAAAAATCCATGTGATCAGGGCGACAATGACCGCTGCAATCCCTGTCCACAGCAAATATCCCCCCGTACCCAGCAATTCAGCAATTAACAGTAATCCACCAAAACAGAGCCAGAACCAGACCGGTTGAGTGGCTATCTGTTCAATCATAGTTAGTTATCCTGTCTATCCTTCTTACTTTCGTTAATCAGCTCAGCAATACCTCCGATAGCACCCATCAGATTGCTGGCATCCAGCGGCATCATAATGACTTTGCTATTATCTGCTGCACCGATACTGGTAAGAGCATCCGTATATTTCTGGGCGACGAAGTAGTTAATCGCCTGCATATTGCCGTCAGCAATCGCGTCAGAAACCATTTTTGTTGCTCTTGCTTCAGCTTCTGCGGCACGTTCACGGGCTTCTGCCTGTAAGAATGCTGACTGGCGTTCACCTTCTGCTTTCAGGATCTGAGACTGCTTTTCCCCTTCGGCTTTCAGAATAGCGGCCTGACGAACCCCTTCAGCTTCCAGAATATCTGCACGTTTAGTACGTTCAGCTTTCATCTGGGCATTCATTGCTGAGATCAATTCCTTCGGTGGACGTACATCACGGATCTCGATACGGGTAATTTTCACCCCCCACGGGTTAGTCGCTTCATCGACGATGGTCAGCAGGCGGCTGTTAATTAAATCGCGCTGTGACAGCATTTCGTCCAGTTCCATTGAACCCAGAACAGTACGGAAGTTAGTCATCGTCAGGTTGATAATAGACAGCTCAAGGTTACTGACTTCATAGGCAGCACGTACCGGATCGACAACCTGAATAAAGCAGACGGCATCAATAGTGACATTGGCGTTATCGCGGGAAATCACCTCTTGCGATGGAATATCCAGTACTTGTTCCATCATATTGATTCTACGACCCACGCGATCAATAAACGGGACCAGAATATGCAATCCTGGCGTTAAGGTGCGTGTATAGCGGCCGAAACGTTCTACTGTCCACTGATATCCTTGTGGGACGGTCTTAACACAGGTAAAAACGATAACGACTGCAATAATAATCAGAATGGGCACAGCCCCGAGAGAAAGTAAATCCATAACAATTCCTTTATTAGTTAATCATGGAATACATAAATGCTCTTAATCAATAGAGTAAAGAGTATACATGACGACGATATCTGGATGCCAGCGCATCTCCGGTACCGAGCGCGGTGATAATATCCATTAGTGTTTTTTTCACTTCACCATTGGCAGCAGAGAGATCTTTTTTCAGAAAACCGAACAATAATTCAAGCGCTTCTTCATTACGTCCGACTTCATGTAATTTAGACGCCAATTGAAGCGCAAGTTCCGCATTTTCCGGCTGAGATGCCATTTCCAGCAAAAGCTGCCTGATTTCAGGAGAATCCGCTGCTTGTTTGTGTGATTCAATGGTGGCCAGTAAATCATGATAACGTTGGTCTTGCTCTTCTGATGGAATAGTTTCCAGTACTTTTTCCGCTTCTTCCAGATGATTGAATGAAATATGAACTTCAGCCAAAAATAAGCTGAGTTCCATATCCTGCGGATCTTCCTGATGAGCTTCTTTCAGTAAAGACAGCGCTTCCTGATTTTTTCCTTCAGCAAGTAATTCACTTGCCTGTTCCAGCGGGGACTTTCCTGACAGTGGCAGAATTTGGGCAAACATCTTTCTGATATTCTCGTCGGTTTGCATCCCTTCAAAGCCGTGGAAAGGGCGGGCTTCACGCACAAAAAGTACGGTTGGTACAGTCCGCACACCAAATTGTGCCGAAATATGGCCCAGTTGGTCACAATCAACTTTAGCCAGAATAAATTGACCGGCATATTCATGGGCGAGTTTATCGAGGGTGGACTCTAATTCATGACAATGCAGATCCTGAGGGGACCAGAAATAGAATACAACAAGTGTGGTTAGAGACTGTTGAACAACCTGAGCGATATTTGCTTCATTAATGCGAACAATCTGAGCAGTGTTGCTGTTAGTATTCATTGTTGGTTCCATGGGTTCTCTCTCGTTATAAGGGCATTCATTAAAGTATACATAGGGCTGGCCTGCCGGTTTTTCAATCTTATGGCTAATGCGAAGATACGATTTTATCGATTAATCTTGCTGGCAGCAGGCGACGCAGAACAGTAACAGCATGAGATATTAGCGTCACAGGATAGCGTAACTTAGGATTAGGGCTTTCCAGTGCATGAATTAATTTTTCCACAACATCTTCAGGCGTCATCGTTAAACGGCGAGCCATTGCCGAGTTTTCGACGGGGTTATCAATCTCGGTCTGAGCAACATTTTCAGTGAAACGAGTTTTAATCGGCCCCGGCTGTATCAGACTGACTTTTATTCCACTTCCAGCTAATTCCATTCTCAGGGCATCAGACCAGGCTTCAAGCGCATATTTACTGGCAGAATATGCACCACGGCCCGGAGTGGAAATTAACCCCAGCACAGAGCTGGTCTGGATAATCCGTCCTTCACCATTCGCCCGAATTGCTGGCAGTAGCAGAGACGTCAGTTGATGGGTGCCAAAGAAATTCGTGGAAAATTGTTTTTCCATCTGTTCACGGGAAATACTCGCCAACGGGCCATAAACGCCAAAGCCACCATTATTGAATAATCCGAATAGACGACCATTTGTTAACTCAATAACTTGCTCAGCGGCTTTCTTAACACTTTCCTGATCATCCAAATCCAGTTCGATGGGTTCTAAACCTAATTCGCGCATATGTGCTAAATCAGCAGGTTTACGGCAAGCAGCCAAAACACGATAGCCACGTTGATGAAGCGTTTTGGCGGCGGCTAATCCGATACCACTGGAGCATCCGGTAATAAGAATGGCTTTTTGCATAACTTTACCTGTCAATTTACAACAATTTACTGGCATAAATGATTTACTATTAATAAGTGAACATTTTTACTTATGGGTAATATATGCCGATAGTTTTCTGGACATCCAATCTGCAATAAAGGGTTGTGGGGCCTGATTGGGGTGCAACCCGTCATCTTGCATCCATTCCGGTTTGATAGCAACTTGCTCCATAAAAAAGGGCAATAAAGGGATATCATTATTTTTTGATAAAGCAGGGTAAATTCCGGCAAAAGATTCGGTGTAACGTTTCCCATAATTGGGCGGAATGCGGATTTGCATTAAGAGCGGCTGAGCTTTGCTCTGTTTGACTAATGAAATGACTTTTTGCAGATCCTGTTCTATTTGCCGAACGGGAAAACCACGTAGCCCATCGTTCGCTCCGAGTTCGATTAAAACCCATTTGGGCTTGTGTTGTTTCAGTAATTCAGGCAGGCGTTCAAAACCTTGTACTGCGGTATTCGCGCTGATACTACCATTAATGATATTCACTTTATTACCGGATTGATGCCATTGGTTTGCCATAAGAACAGGCCACGATTGCTCAACCGGCAGGCGATAACCTGCACTGAGGCTGTCTCCTAATATAAGCAGAGTATCAGCCGCCATTGCTCTGGCGCTGCATAGCATTAACAATAAAAGGAAAAATACATGGCTGTAGAGTGTGCTCTTGAAGTTCATAATCTCATTAAATATGTAGGTGAAGGGGAACAGGTAATTAATATATTGCAAGGTGTTGAGCTGCTTGTCGAGCGAGCGCAGACAATTGCATTAATTGGTGAATCAGGTTCAGGGAAATCGACCCTTTTGGGTATTATTGCTGGCTTGGATGACGGTAGCTCAGGGGAAGTTCATTTGCTGGGGCAGAATATCAGCCATATGAATGAGGAACAGCGGGCACAGCTACGGGCAGAAAACATCGGTTTTGTTTTCCAGTCGTTTATGTTGATCCCTACTTTGAATGCACTGGAGAATGTCCAGCTTCCCGCACTTCTGCGCGGAGAATCAGAAAGTCAGAGTCGTCAGCAGGCTATCGAATTACTGGAGCAGCTAGGTTTGGGCAAGCGCTTGAAACACATGCCAGCCCAGCTTTCAGGTGGAGAGCAGCAGCGTGTTGCATTAGCCAGAGCGTTCAGTACCCGCCCTAAAATTTTGTTCGCAGATGAACCGACAGGTAACCTTGATCGCCAGACAGGTGAGCGTATTGCGGATCTCCTGTTTTCACTCAACCATGATTATGCAACCACACTGATTTTGGTCACTCATGATAGCCAGCTTGCTGCCCGCTGCCAGCGGCGCTTACGTCTGGTAGACGGAAAATTGCAGGAGGAAGCATGATCTGGCGCTGGTTCTGGCGTGAGTGGCGTACTCCATCGCTGTTGATTGTCTGGTTATCGCTGACGCTGGCTGTGGCTTGTGTTTTGGCGCTAGGGCGTATAGGTGATCGAATTGATCAGAGTGTTCATTATCAGAGCCGCGATTTCCTGGCTGGCGATCTGGTATTACGGGCATCATATCCTGTTGATCCATCATGGCTGCAGCTGGCACAGAAAAAGGGGCTGACACTCAGCCGCCAGATCTCATTTTCAACGATGGCTTATGCGGGAGACGTTCCACAACTTACGGATGTAAAAGCCGCAGATAAACACTATCCGTTGTATGGTGAACTGGAAACTAGCCCCCCGGGGCTGAAACCGGAAAAAGGTTCAGTTCTGGTTGCCCCGCGTTTGCTGGCGTTATTGCATATCAAAGTGGGAGATAGCCTTGACGTTGGTGATACCACACTGAAGATTAGTGGAGAACTTTTGCAGGAGCCCGATAGCGGTTTTAATCCGTTCCAACTCTCTCCCCGGGTTTTAATCAATATCGATGATGCGCAAGCGACAGGCGCTATTCAGCCGGGCAGCCGTCTGACTTATCGTTATATGTTTGCAGGTTCACCAGATGCGATTCAGTCATTCCAACAATTAATTGATCCTGAATTAAAAGCGGATCAACGCTGGTTAACATTAAAACAGGATAATGGTGCGCTGGCAAAATCCATCGAACGCGCCCAACAATTCCTGTTGTTATCGGCCTTGCTGACATTATTGCTGGCTGTCGCTGCCGTAGCGGTTTCTATGACGCATTATTGCGGTAGTCGCCATAATCTGGTTGCGATACTGAAAACGCTGGGAGCAGGGCGCTGGGCATTGCGTCGATGGATTATCGGGCAGTGGTTGGTGATATTACTTGCAGCAACTGTCGTCGGTTCTATTCTGGGGCTGGCTTTTGAAGCTGCCCTGATCCGGGTACTGGCTGCGATGTTACCTAAAATGTTACCGGCAGCAGGGATGTGGCCGTGGGTGTGGGCGATTGGTGCTCTGTTCAGTATTGCTCTGCTGGTGGGGAGCCGTCCTTACCACCAGTTGATGGCAACTCAGCCCTCCAGAGTATTGAGAAGTGGTGTTTCTGCCAGTGTCTGGCCACTACGCTATTATTTGCCTGTAGTTGCTCTGATTATTGCAGGAGGATTAATACTGTTGGCAGGGACTGAACCACTATTATGGTCATTACTGGCGGGAATCCCTGTTGTAGCACTTTTACTAGGTGGATTAGGCTGGAGCGGCCTGTGGTTACTGCGCCGTATCACATTTCGCCAGCTGAGCCTGCGTCTGGCTGTGAGCAGGCTGTTATGCCGGCCATTCCAGACAATGACTCAGTTGGCCGCGTTTTCACTTTCTTTCATGCTACTGGCATTGCTGGTGATGGTGAGAGGAGATTTACTGAACCAGTGGCAGCAACAGTTACCGCCGGATAGCCCGAATTATTTCCTGATCAATATGACTCAACCACAACTCACACCAGTGGATGAGCTGTTGGCACAATATGATGTAAAGCCAACGGAATTTTATCCGGTGGTGCTGGCGCGTCTGACAGAAATTAATGGGCAGTCTGCAATTGAATGGGCTGACAAAGTACATCCTAAGAGCACGACAGTACGGCGTGAGCTTAACTTGACATGGAAAAAAGAATTGCCGCCGTTCAATACCCTTGTTGAAGGTAACTGGCCGCCGCAATCAAAGGAAGTTTCTCTTGAGCAGGGGGTTGCGGATCGGTTGCAGATCAAAATCGGCGATAAACTGACTTTTACCGGTGACACCAGAACTTTTGACGTTACAGTCAGCAGTATTCGCAAAGTAGATTGGGAAAGCCTGCATCCGAACTTTTTCTTTATTTTTGATAAAGAAACACTGGCACAACAGCCTCAGACGTGGCTGACCAGCTTCCATTATGTCGGAAACGGGAAATTACTGACAGAAATTAATCGTCATTTCCCGACGATCAGCATGCTGGATATTGGTTCTATGGTTAAGCAGATCCAAGGTATCTTGCAGCAGGTTAGTCGGGTACTGGAAATCATGGTTGTGCTGGTAATGATATGTGGAGGGTTACTCTTATTGGCACAAATTCAGGTCGGTATGAGCCAGAGACAGCTTGAGCTGGTGGTTTATCGCACACTGGGAGCCAGTAAGAAACTATTGCGGCGTACATTATGGAGTGAATTCGCCTTGCTTGGTTTTATGGCGGGTCTGGCGGCGGCATTTGGGGCTGAAATCGCTCTTTGGCTGTTACAGACAAAAGTCTTTGAGTTTCCGTGGCAACCACAGTGGCTGATGTGGCTCTTGTTGCCAGTTATCAGCAGCCTGTTACTTTCACTTTGCGGGGGTTGGCTGGGAGTGCGGCTGTTGCGCAGGCAGGCGCAATACCGGCGTCTACCGGAATAAATAAAACGTTTCTGTTCTATTCACTTTTGACACATTACCGATCATGGGAAGCTTTGGCTTCCCATGCTTCAGAACAGTAAATTTCCGGGCGACACTCGCCAAATCAGAGCAGCTAGATTCAGCTTTGCATGAACCTGGCCCGATATGTCACTTCAGCAATGCCTGCCATCACTAGTTCCTTATTTGTGCTTCAATCGATGCGGCAATCCTATTCAGTTTTAACTGAAGTGCCTCTTATTTTATGGCTGGGTGGTTTCATCATCATTGTTACGGTTAACACAGCGAAAACAGGGAAAGCAATGATGAGGAAAGCCCAGGTAAAACTACCGGAATAATCTTTAATAGCTCCAGCGAAGAAAGGAGCCAAACAAGCTAATGTAGAAATCAGATTCATGATCGAAAAGAGTTCCAGATAAGGCTTACGACCAAAATAATTGGCGAGCAACACACTGGAAGCGAGAAAAGTCATGCCGTATCCCATACCGACGAACAGCGTAAATGCAATCAAGAATGGCCATGAAGAGGCAATACTCAGGGCGATTAAGCCAAGAATAATGATAGTCAGGCTACCAAGCAGTAATTTTTTCGGCTCAAGCCATTCCCCGACAGCACCTCCGGCCAGTCTTGAGAATGCATTGATAAAAGCCATGGAGCTTAGTAATCCTGCGGCAATGGCTTCATTAAAACCATTTTCAATAATATGGGCTACAGCGAAACTATTAACCGTAATACCACACCACAAAAATGCTGTGTAGGTGGCCGCAATAACATAAAACTGCCATGTCCGTAGTGCCTGATGGGCTGTCCAGAACTGTTGTGTACGATATATACTGGATGAGTTTTCCCTATTATTTTTTTGGCTGACTGCCTTAGCGTGGGCAATTTCCTTTTCCCCTTCCCGAAGGGTGAAAATAGTCACGATAACAAAAACAGTGAGCACTATAGCGGAGATCATCCAGTGCATTCGCCAAGTTCCCCAGACCCGGGTTGCCAGAAAATAGATCCACGGGCCAATCACGCCGCCTAGCCCGCCAATTGTAAAATAGAACCCGAAAGCCAGAGACTGTTTTTCATATAATCGTGAAATAACATAGGTGCCGGGTACAGTGGCCAGAAAGGTAAAACCGACACCAATTAAAGCCGTTCCAATGAAATATGATGCAATGGCATGAGTATGATAGAGGTTGTAGAAGCCAGCCAGAAAAATCAGTAACCCAATAAAGAGTGTGAACCGAACACCGGCCCTGCGAATAAACACGGTTGGCAGGAAACTGGACAGCCCGCAGGTCAGGCCAAGCAGTGTGAATCCTAAACCGGCATCAGTCCAGCTCCAGCCCAGTTCATTAATCATACTGGGTAGGACAACACCCAATGACGTAAAGGTTGTTGCTGTGGATAGAAAATAGACCATGCCTAAAAGTATCAGCAAAAACCACTGATAAGTACGCCCGAATTTGTCGTATTGAGTGGACATTATGACCCCATCAAGGATATGAACCGTTAAAAACAGCACTATTTTAAGTGGTTATCAGGAAAAACTGTATCGAATAAACACACCATAGCTCAATTGGTTAGTACGAAAATAAGATGTATCCTTGATTTTGTATTTATTTTTGACTGGGTTGAGAAAAAAATGCCTATAGATGACTGGTCTGATACTCTAGTTGTTTTCCAAGTGATAATGCAATTTTGGTTGAAAGTTAAACACTTTTGAAGTAAAGACTGGTATCAATTGATGGAAAATTGACGAAATTAACGAATTACACTTAACTTTTTTCATTATCTTACGGAAAATTACATAATTTTCTCTGTCATCAATTAAATTAACGTTACAATCAAAAAAAGTGCTAGTGTTAAAACCAGCACTTTTATAAGGAGAAATGAATGGAAGAGGAAATATAGTATTTTTATTATTTAAAATCTGATTTTTATTTCATGGAAGAATTAGTATTTCCTACCATCATTACATAATAGATAATATATTAACTTGTGATTTATTGCAGAATAATCTAGCTACGTCGTCATCATGATTTTGGGTTCTATTTGTTTTCTGGATCATTATTATCCTCTAAAATTAGAGTGGATACGTTCAGATCTGTGCATGTTACGGTAATTTTATTAAAATTAAATTTTGCTAATATAAGGAGGTCAGAAATATTTTTTCCTCTAGGTGTATTAATCCCTACTTCTTTTGATAGACTCATAATAGAATCTGGATAATTACTTAAAGTAAATGTGGGATATTCATAATTATTTTTATAAATGATTTTACCAACATATCCAGTATAGGTTCCATTCTTGCCATTAGGACATCCAGCATAAGCTGAACTAATTGACCAAGTTATTAAAAAAACAATAATCATGAGTGGATTTGTGTATTTCATGATGTTACCTCTATCTTTTGTATTTAAATTATTATGCAATTTAAATTAATTCGGTTTTTTTATAAATATTATTTAATAATATAGAGAGAGAAAAAATTTCCAGTCTGATTCTGAATGCGGTTTTTCCACAAAGCTCAGAGAATATTATGATAACCACTTTATGTGCTTTTAATTATAGCACCTATATCATGAAGTCAATGTTACTAGAGAAAAATACCTTTTAATACTGAATGTGATTTTCTTTTTTAAGAAACTTATCTTTTTAATAAATTAGATGTTTATTTATGTGATTATTTTTAATTTGTTAATAACGGTTTAAATAAAATAATAAAAATTAAATTTATGGTTTGCTTTAAGTTTTTATTTGTTTCCATATAATGAATATATGATTTCTAAAAAATATTTTTACTGGTTAATTCATCATGAAAATTGAATGGGCGGCTATAATTCAATAAGGATGACTGCATTTTCATTCTGTAGCTATCTCTAATTATAATAAGGTATTGAAATGTTATAACTTCATGAGGGAGTAAAAAATGAAAATTTGGATTAATATATTCATTGCAATTTTTTGTATGGGAATTTTCATAACAGAAAAGGGATTCGCAATAGCTGATGATCCACCGAATCCTAAATATGTTGGATCATATGTTAAGCTTTTATTTTCCTTTGACAATATACACCAGCGTGGTTCATATGAATGTGGCGGAGTAATTATTGGGAGTGACTTGGTGCTTACTGCTTCTCATTGTTTTGATGATAATTGGTTAAATGCCAAAAAAAGAGATGTGGAAGTCAGCTATGGGAAAATATATAGCAAAATGTTTGGTCGGAGTGCACACCTCTATTCGGGGAAAAGTTTAGTCAGGTTTATGCCGTCAGTTGATATAGCTATTTTCAAGGTAGATACCGATATGACTTCTATTGGAAAAGGTGCTGAGATAGCAAAACTACCTGAATCATGCTCAAAAGGAGGCCCAGGAGTGGTATATCCCTTTGAGGGGATTGCATATCAACTAATGGGGGATGATGGGATTATATTACCACATACGATTTATCAGACAACGACAACACTAATTGAAAAGTTCAGTAAAATAGAGGCAATAAATGGTTATGAACTGAGAACACATATTACAGGAATAAAGGGAGATTCAGGAAGTCCTATTTTTTCAAAAGACGGTATTTTACTTGGTATATTTTCACGTTTTTCTTTTTCCTATCAGTATTCTTACTTTCCTGCAATTTGTTATTATAGGCATCGGATTGAGGCTATAAAAGAAAAATTACATGGAAGTTGATGATGTTTTTTGATTTTCTTATTTATAATAAAAGTGAAGTAACATTATTTCATGTGGAGAGAGTTATTTTGCAAACCGAATTAGAAAATAATAAGGCGTTTATTTTAATGTTAATGCCTAATTTTATTGTGGCAATGTATATTGTAATCGATTGAGTTTCTGATATTTTATAAGGAAGTTTACTCTTGAAGTTTAATTATATTGGATAACTATGGATATGCTATAAAAGCACCAACTTTAGGATTTTTATACTTATCATGCTATATTAAATTCCTCTTTGATTTATATAAAAAATCATGATGTGACAACGTAGTAAATGTAACCATACGTGTTTAATGTATATTTTTTTAAAAATTAATGAGTTAACTTCTGGAGTGAACGTCATGTATACAGGAATTGTTCAGGGTAAAGAGAAGGTATTATCACTCAATAAAAATAATGGTTTCAGTACAATAACAATTAGCAACAATAACCGTCTTTTTGATGATGTTGCCATTGGTGCTAGCGTAGCGGTTGATGGCACTTGTCTGACAGTGACTCAATTCAATGAAGACAAAGTCTTTTTTGATATTTCTGATTTTACCGCTGATACCACAACACTAAAATTTATTTCCATTGGTGATCAGGTCAATATAGAGCGTTCACATCAGATGAATAAAGAGAATGGCGGTCATAGTCTTTATGGGCATATAGAGGGTATAGCCGAGGTGGTTGAGTTTACTGAGATAGGCGAAACTTATCGGCTGGTTATCCGAATTCCTCAGGATAATATTAAATACTTTTTCCTGAAAGGTTTTATCGGGCTACACGGGTGTAGTTTAACTGTCAATCATATTGATGAGGAAAATAAAACCATTACTTTAAATCTTATTCCAGAAACACTGAGGATAACGAATCTTAATAAGATTAAAGTAGGCGATATTCTTAATTATGAAGTAGACCAAACAACAAGGACAATAGTAGATACTCTGTCCAGAGCATTATCAAGAAAATAATTCTTGGTAAGAAAAAGTACAGAACTATGTTTTGGAGGGGGGTGTTAACTTACCGCGGTATAGTGGTATAACTGCTGAGGTGGCAGGGATATAACAGCAGTACACCACCGCGGGGTTAATATTCCTCCCTATATATTTTTGTGGTTTAGATGACATAATTTTCTATTTTCTTTCTGTCTTTAGTTGATTATCATGGTTAACTGTTGTTTGTGCCTCGTGGTTAACCCATTCTGACAAGCCTGTTCACTACCATCACAGGTAAACTTAACTGGAAATTGACATTCATCGTATGTTTCAAAAAAGGTTCTCCAGACGTTATCTATATCATCGTTACTATGATCCATTATTATCTTGCAGTTGGCTGTATCAGAACCGTGAGAATAATTAACAGACCATAAAATATATTTTGTTTTATCATGGCAATGGCTAAATATATTATTACTGTCTTCTATGTCAAAAGATATATTTTCTTTGGAGGATAGTTTTATGGGAGATGGTCCAGTATTATACATACAGTTGTAATCTTCACGAGTGATAGTGACTTTTGCAGTGTTACTATTGTTTATAAAATTCATATGATAATACGCAGAAGAAAAAGCATTATTTGAAAAAAATATCATGATCAAAAATAAACTATATGCTGTGTGTTTTTTAAGTGATTTCATTCCATTTTTCTCCATATTAATAATAACATGAGTAGCAAAGCTGAAAGTTTAAAAATGGTTACATACACCATGTACCTCAAAATTAATCGCTGCCCATTTCAATGTAATTTGAAAGACGATGGGAATATTCATCTCTGGTACTGTAAGTATAGCAGGAATAAATAGAAGTGAATTTTGAGTTTGTTTTTTTAATTGGAAAATATAATATTTATATTGTTTAATAATTTTTATATTTAGTTGCTGTTGATGGTATTTGTCTGACTATTAATCAGTTTATGACAAGATTGAAATGGAAAATGGTAGCTTATTTTAATCACTACCACTTTCTTTAGCTGCTACTTGATCAACTTAATTTATTTTGTGCCCATTTAAGGCTACTTTGATATTCTGTTGGCAATAGTAAGGCCAACGTTTTCAACATGTTTTTTAATGTTTCTTTGTCCGCATGTGTCACATTTAAGTGCCCCACTTTACGTCCCGGGCGAACTTCCTTGCCATACCAATGTAAATGAACCAACGGTAAACTGAGCCATTCTGGGTTTATTTCAGTACCAATCAGATTGACCATCACAGAAGGGGAAACAATTTCCGGTTGAGGCATAGGTAAATTCAGAATTGCCCGTAGGTGAAGTTCAAACTGACTAATAGAGGCACCATTTTGTGTCCAATGGCCACTGTTATGTACCCGTGGTGCCAGCTCATTGATCAGTAACTCATCACCGACAATAAAACACTCCATCGCCATAACACCGATGTAATTCAGGTGCTCCATAATGCGGGACAACATTTCTTCTGCTTGCTGTTGTAATTGACGATTAGCACTAGTAAAGGCAACACTTGTACGTAGAATTCCTTCCTGATGAAGATTATGGGTCAGCGGATAGAACACTGATTTTCCGTCGGCATTACGCGCCCCCACCAGAGAAACCTCCCCCGAGAAAGGGATCCCTTGTTCTACAATGCATTCACCATAAATTTCAGTGGGTAAATCCGTTTCTTTACCCGGCCGGATACGCCATTGTCCACGACCGTCATAACCACCGACCCGACGTTTTACGATGGTGAAATCACCCAGTTCACTGAAAATTTGCGGCCATTGGCTAGGATCAGATAATAATTTCCACGGTGCTGTTGCCAGCCCAAGCGTGTTTAAAAGCTGTTTCTGTGGCAAGCGATCAGCAAGTAACGGGAAAATATCACGATTAATAAATGCTTTATGATGGGAAAGCTCGCGGGTTAAAGCCGTTTCAGGCCAGCGTTCAATTTCAGCTGTAATAATGCTGCTTTGATAGGGAACAGATTCGGGTTCAGCATCCAACCCAATCGGATAGACGGCTATCCCTAATGGTTCGCCCGCCTGACGTAACATCCTGCCTAATTGGCCATTACCCAATACACAAACAGGCCTCATGCATCCTCCCGGGGATCCGGATTTTCCAGAACATCCTGAGTTTGAGTCTGACGCCAGTTTGCCAGTCGCTGAAATAGAGTCTCATCATGTAATGCCAGAACCTGAGCTGCAAGCAAGGCTGCATTTGCTGCGCCTGCCTTACCGATAGCTAACGTACCCACAGGGATCCCTTTAGGCATTTGGACGATAGAATAAAGGCTATCCACACCACTCAGGGCTGCACTTTGTACCGGAACACCAAACACAGGGACTAATGTCTTGGCCGCCAGCATCCCCGGCAGATGAGCAGCGCCTCCCGCACCGGCAATAATCACCTCAAAACCATTTGCTTTTGCTTGTTCAGCAAAATGAAAAAGTTTATCGGGTGTTCGATGCGCTGAAACAATTTCGACATGAAAAGGAAGATCAAGGGAAGCCAGAATATCAGCTGCGTGTTGCATTGTTGCCCAATCACTTTTTGAACCCATGACAATAGCAATTTTGGCATGATGCTGTATTTCGGTTGTTGCTGCCGTGGAGATAGTTTGTGAGGGATCAGGGCTTGCCGTCATAAATCAGATGCTCCTGTATTGGATGTCCACCAGAACAAAGTTCAAAATAATGTTGTCTTGAAATCCATTATGGATAAGGTGGTGGATAATATCACGCGAATTGCAGAAGGAAAACGTTTGCGTTGGTTGCTTTTTTTATTTTTACAGAAAAAACTCACTATCTTCAAAAAGGAAAAGATACCAATTCAATAGATGTTTCTGTCACTTTGAACATTGATCCTTGATGATGCCAGGCACCCAATACACCACGATGTAATATTTTATCGCCGATGCGGATATCATGGATAGCCGGGCGATGCGTGTGCCCGTGGATCATCCAATCCACTTGATATTTATTAAAATGTTCAATAACTGTTTGTTGATTGACATCCATGATCGACTCAGATTTCTGGCTATTGGCGTACTGGCTGCCTGCCCGCATTCTGGCTGCAATTTTCAGCCGGATAAACAAAGGAAGAAGTAAAAACAGCCGTTGGACCCACGGAGTATGTACCCGCTTACGATATTGCTGATAACCCGTATCATCGGTGCAAAGAGTATCACCGTGCAGGATAAGAATGCGCTTACCGTAGAGTTCCAGAACTTTTTCCTGTGGCAGAAGAATCAGCCCACTCTCTTTGGCAAACCGGGAACTTAATAAAAAATCACGGTTACCATGAATGAAATAACAGGAAACGCCTTTTTGTTTCAGAGAATTAAGTGCTTGTGCGATTTCCGCATGTAAAGGGTTGGGATCATCGTCACCAATCCAGTAATCAAAAAAATCACCGAGGATATACAGGCTTTCCGCATGAATTGCGTCTTCACGTAAAAAACGTAGAAAACCGGCAGTAATTGCCGGTTCCTGCTCACTGAGATGCAAATCAGCAATAAACAGTGTACTCATGTAACGACTAATTATTCGCTGACAGTAACACGTTCAACGATAACATCTTCATGTGGTACATCCTGATGCATACCGCTGCGACCAGTTGAAACACCTTTAATCTTATCAACGACGTCCATGCCTTCTACAACTTCAGCAAATACGCAGTAACCCCAGCCGTCAGGGCGTTCTGAGCGGAAGTTCAGGAAATCATTATCAACAACATTGATAAAGAACTGAGCTGTTGCAGAGTGTGGATCATTGGTACGAGCCATTGCCAGAGTGCCACGGCTGTTTTGCAGACCATTATTAGCTTCGTTCTGGATAGGAGACTTAGTCGTTTTCTGCTTCATACCAGGCTCAAAACCACCACCCTGAATCATGAAGCCATTAATGACACGGTGAAAAATAGTGTTATCGTAGAAGCCTTCGCGGCAGTAATTCAAGAAATTTTCAACAGTTACAGGCGCTTTTTCAGCGAAAGTATTAATCACGATATCGCCGAAATTGGTATGAAAAGTCACCATAATAGAAATCCTAATAATATTTTTGACTGACTCTAATATTCTAGAGTGTGCGAAACAACGGCTTTTATACCATATCTGTGATTTTGAGTCAGTACTCAGCCATTCCACGGGAATAAAGCTGATCACAATGCTTGCAAAGTGCCGCGTATCAGGGTGAAATATCTAATCTGGCTTTTCTATTATAGTTTATTTATCTAGCTGATAAGGAAGCCTAAAATCAGCGGATTTGTCCGCTTTTGTTTTTTTATTACACGTACATCAATTTTTACGGAAAACCCACTGATGCTAAAAATTTTCAATACTCTCAGTCGCCAAAAAGAAGAATTTAAGCCGATCCATGAAGGGAAAGTGGGCATGTACGTGTGTGGCATCACCATTTATGATTTGTGTCACATTGGCCACGGTAGAACATTTGTCGCATTTGACATTATTGCCCGTTATCTGCGTTATTCGGGCTATGAATTAACCTATGTCCGTAATATTACTGATATAGATGATAAAATCATCAAACGCGCGATTGAAAATAATGAAAGCTGTGATGTCTTGACTACCCGTATGGTGAATGAGATGCACAGCGATTTTGATGCGCTGAATATTATGCGTCCGGATTCAGAACCGCGTGCGATGCAACATATCCCTGAAATTATTGAGCTTACTGAACTGCTGATTAAACGTGGGCACGCATACGTTGCTGATAATGGTGACGTGATGTTCTCTATCGATAGTAATCCTAATTATGGTCTGCTGTCCCGTCAGGATCTGGAGCAGTTACAGGCCGGTGCTCGTGTTGAAATTGCGGATGTTAAACGTAATCCAATGGATTTCGTGTTGTGGAAAATGTCCAAGCCGGGTGAGCCAAGCTGGGAATCTCCGTGGGGAGCAGGGCGTCCGGGTTGGCATATTGAATGTTCCGCTATGAACGCTAAACAGTTGGGGCATCATTTTGATATTCATGGTGGTGGTTCAGATTTAATGTTCCCGCATCATGAAAATGAAATTGCACAATCTACCTGTGCTCACGATGGCCCTTATGTGAATTACTGGATGCATTCCGGTATGGTAATGGTGGATAAAGAGAAGATGTCGAAGTCTCTCAACAATTTCTTTACTATCCGTGATGTGCTGGCATATTACGATGCTGAGACAGTGCGTTATTTCCTGACGTCCGGTCACTATCGCAGTCAGTTAAATTATACGGAAGAGAACCTTAAACAGGCTCGTACTGCGCTTGAGCGCCTGTATACCTCTCTGCGTGGTACAGATAAATCCGTCCAGCCTGTTGGTGGTGAAGCCTTTGAAGCCCGTTTTGTTGAAGCTATGAACGATGACTTCAATACCCCAGAAGCTTATTCCGTACTGTTTGATATGGCACGTGAAATTAATCGCCTAAAAACTGACGATATGGCTGCGGCAAACGGGCTGGCTGCTGAGCTGCGTAAGTTGGCGGGAGTGCTGGGGCTTCTGGAGCAAGAGCCTGAACAGTTCCTGCAAGGTGGTGCTGATGACGATGGTGACGTTGCCCAAATCGAGGCACTGATTAAACAGCGTAATGATGCTCGTAAAAACAGAGATTGGGCTTTGGCCGATTCTGCGCGTGACCAGCTTAATGCAATGGGTATTGAACTGGAAGACGGCCCACAGGGCACAACATGGCGCCGTAAATAACCGATTTTATACGGCTTGAAAAACACCAAAACCGCCTCGCTGTAGGCGGTTTATTCTATGATATCTATCAGATTGATATTTTATTGATTTTTATTCAGATGGTTAGGATAAAAAGCATTTCCAGAGTGATAACTGATTTTTCCTGAAGAAGCGTCTCTTTTTTTGGAAATAAAAGACGAATGGTTCAGATGTTCAGGTATTTGATGTTTATCAGTATCGGCGTTGAGATTCAAAAGAGAAATAGTCACTCTACGTTTAGAATTGCTTAACTTATACGGCATGCCCAACAACCTTCTTGCAGCTCTATTACTTAACATAATCAACTCCTTTTCAGTTGTAAGTGAGCTTCTCAGTATAGCAACTAATAAAAAAACCAAAACATTTAAGGCGTGATTGTTTAATAAGCATCGCTGATGTCACAGATCTGTGTTGAACATATCCATCACATAGAGCGGTATGCAATAAAAAAACGGCACCTTAAATGCGTAACGCATAATAAAGTGCCGTTTCTTTGACGGGGATTAGCGAAGAGCTAAATTATTCTTTAACGCGAACAGAATCGCCGTTGAAAGTAATAACTTTTCCTGCAACAATTTTGCAGCGTTTGCGAGTTTCCACCTGAGAATCAACTTCAACCAAACCCTCTGCGATAGCAGCCTTTGCTGCCGCACCGCTTTCACTCCATCCTTGAAGCTTCAGTAAATCACACAGTTCTACATAAGGGTGGCCATCTAAATAAAAAATTTCCATCACTGTCCTTCAGTTTTGTTTACATCATGATATTCCTCGCAAGCTTGCAAGGTATTTTGAATCAGCGTCGCGACGGTCATCGGGCCGACACCACCCGGTACAGGGGAAATCCAGCTTGCGTGCTCAGATGCTTTATCAAAGTCAACATCCCCGATAACTTTCCCATTTTCCAGACGATTGATACCCACATCAATCACTATTGCGCCGGGTTTAACCCACTCACCGGGGATAAAGTTTGGTTTACCGACCGCGACGATCAATAAATCAGCCTGCTCTACATGCTGGCGTAGATCCGTAGTGAAGCGATGAGTGACTGTTGTGGTACATCCAGCCAGCAGCAACTCAAGACTCATCGGACGGCCGACAATATTGGAGGCCCCAATAATAACCGCATTTAGTCCATAAGTATTGATATTACAACGCTCGAGCAGAGTCACGATACCTCGTGGCGTACAAGGGCGTAATCTTGGAGCACGCTGGCACAGGCGACCGATATTGTAGGGGTGAAAACCATCCACATCCTTATCAGGGTGAATGCGTTCCAGAACTTTGACATTATCAATACCGGCAGGGAGGGGAAGTTGAACTAAAATACCGTCGATTTCGGGATCATTGTTCAAGTTATCTATCAGGGAGAGTAATTCGGCTTCGCTGGTGGTGTCTGGCATGTCATAAGAGCGTGAAGTAAAACCAACCTCCTCACAGGCGCGGCGTTTACTCGCGACATAAATTTGGGAAGCGGGATTTTCTCCTACTAAAACGACGGCAAGCCCGGGGGCTCGTTTTCCGGCAGCAACACGCTGCCTGACTTTTTCTGCAACTTCACTTCTGATTGTCTGCGCAATCGTTTTCCCATCAATAATTTTTGCTGACATGTATTTAAGATTCCATCATCAATTATAGGAATGGGAGCTATTTTGTCAGAACATGGACGGCCTGTCAGTTTTAATGATAATCATAAAATGAGCATCTGAACGAAAAGGCCATTGACTCAATCCATTATGCCCGTATAATCCACGTCAGCATCAACGCATTGCATTAATGATGTTTCTTATTTCACATCTCAATGCGCCCTTAGCTCAGCTGGATAGAGCAACGGCCTTCTAAGCCGTAGGTCACAGGTTCGAATCCTGTAGGGCGTACCATTTAAAATCAATGGCTTATCTCTATTTTGTAACCACCATTTTTCCTGATTGGGACGAATTTGGGACACCTCCGCCAAAAAGCAGGTCAATTTGTCGCGCATGTTCGGTCAGATGATTCGGTGCTAAGTGTGCATATCTTCTAACCAT